>DATHLY010000150.1:0-11732 GCA_035487655.1 Rhizomicrobium sp.
GGCTCAGCCGCCACGGCTTCCGCAACTTGAAGGCCGTGCATCACAATCTCAGTGCGCCAGCGCTCTATGAGGAAGCACTCCGCCGTGGCGAAGGTCATGTCGCCGCCAATGGGCCGCTGGTGGTGCGTACCGGCGTGCATACCGGGCGTTCGGCCAGCGACAAGTTCGTGGTGCGCGATGGGCTGAGCGAAAGCCAGGTCTGGTGGGACAATAACAAGCCGATGAGCGAAGCGCATTTCGACGCGCTCCATGCCGACATGATGGCCCATGCCGAAGGCCGCGAGCTGTTCGCCAAGGACCTCTTCGGCGGCGCCGACCTCACCCACCGCATCAGTGTGCGGGTGGTCACCGAATATGCCTGGCACTCGCTGTTCGTGCATCAGCTGTTGATCCGCCCCACCGCGGAAGAGCTTAAGAATTTCGATCCGGAATTCACCATCATCGACCTGCCGAGCTTTGCGGCGGATCCCAAGCGCCATGGCTGCGCCAGCCAGACCGTCATCGCGGTGAATTTCACGCGGAAGCTGATTTTGATCGGCGGCACCTCCTATGCCGGCGAGATGAAGAAGTCGGTCTTCACCATCATGAACTATCTGTTGCCGGCCAAGCGGGTGATGAGCATGCATTGCTCGGCCAATGTCGGGGCCGACGGCAAGTCCGCGATCTTCTTCGGCCTGTCAGGTACCGGCAAGACCACTCTGTCGGCGGACGCCTCGCGCACCTTGATCGGCGACGACGAGCATGGCTGGAGCGAGAACGGCATCTTCAATATCGAAGGCGGCTGCTACGCCAAGGTGATCAAGTTGTCCCGCGAGGCGGAGCCAGAAATTTTCTCCACCACCGAACGTTTCGGCACCGTGCTGGAAAATGTGGTGATGGATGAAACGACCCGCGCGCTCGACCTCGATGACGCCAAATATGCCGAGAATACCCGCGCCGCCTATCCCATCAATTACATTCCCAATGCCTCGCTCAGCGGCCGCGCCGGACATCCCAAGAATGTGATCATGCTGACGGCGGATGCCTTCGGCGTCCTTCCGCCCATCGCGCGGCTGACCCCGGGCCAAGCCATGTATCATTTCCTTTCCGGCTTCACTGCCAAGGTGGCGGGCACTGAGAAGGGTCTTGGTAAGGAGCCCCAGCCGACCTTCTCCACTTGCTTCGGCGCGCCCTTCATGCCGCGCCATCCGTCGGAATACGGCAATCTGCTCCGCCAACTGATCGCCGAACATCAGGCCGATTGCTGGCTTGTGAATACAGGTTGGACCGGCGGCGCCTTCGGCACGGGCACGCGCATGCCCATCAAGGCGACACGCGCATTGCTCAATGCGGCCCTGGATGGAAGCCTTGCCCATGTCGAGATGCGGATCGACCCGCACTTCAAATTCCGCGTGCCGGTCAAGGTGCCCGGCGTCGATGCCGCGATCCTCAATCCGCGCGACACCTGGAGCGACAAGGCGG
Source organism: Rhizomicrobium sp. (assembly GCA_035487655.1). Lineage (GTDB taxonomy): Bacteria > Pseudomonadota > Alphaproteobacteria > Micropepsales > Micropepsaceae > Rhizomicrobium. The sequence goes on from DATHLY010000150.1 coordinate 1,462, forward strand.
CTTACGATGCCCAGGCTCGCAAGCTGGTGTCGATGTTCCGCGAGAATTTCCGCAAGTTCGAAGCCCATGTGGGCCAGGACGTGCTGCAGGCCGCGCCGGAATTGGCCGAAGCCGCCGAGTAAGGCTTCTCCGCCAGCGCAAAAACAGGTTAGCCTCGCGGCCGCGGGAAACAGCCCCGCTGGGGGCTATCCGTGCCGACACCGCTGAATCGCCAGCAGATCCTGGGCTTCTGGGCCGCCTGGTGCGGCTGGGTGCTGGATGGCATGGACTCCGTCATCTACGCGCTGGTCTTAAGTCCGGCCATGCGGGAGTTGCTGCCCAATTCCGGGGTTGAGCCCACACCGGTCAATGTGGCCTTTGCCGGCTCCATTCTCTTTGCGTTGTTCTTGCTGGGCTGGGGCCTGTCCTTTGTCTGGGGACCGATTGCAGACCGCTTCGGGCGCGCCCGATGCCTGGCCGCGACCATCCTGGTGTTTTCCATTTTCACCGGCGCCGCCGCCTTTGCCCATACGGTTTGGCAATTGGGACTGTTCCGTTTTCTGGCGGGCATTGGCATCGGCGGAGAATGGGCCATGGCGGGCACTTTTGTCGCTGAATCCTGGCCCGAAGACCGGCGCAAGACAGGCGCAGGCTATCTGCAGACCGGTTACTATGCCGGCTTCTTCCTGGCGGCCGCGCTCAATTACACGATCGGTGCGCAATTCGGCTGGCGCGCCATGTTTTTATGCGGCGCCGCGCCCGTCCTCGTCACCGTCTTCACGCTGGCCCGCGTGCGCGAGCCCTCGCGTTGGACGCAACGCCATGCGCAACGAGGATCCAATCCGCTCGCCGCGATATTTTCCGCGCTCTATCTGCGCCGTACCATCGTCAACACCGCCCTGGTGTCGATCGCCATTGTCGGCCTGTGGGCAGGAACGGTTTACGAGCCGACCGCCATTCTCGCCTTGGCCAGGAAAGCCGGTTTGACGGCCTTGCAAGGAACCAGGCTGGCATCGCTGGGCACCGCCATTCTTTCGGTCGGCACGATTTTGGGCTGTCTGCTATTGCCACCGATTGCGGAACGGATCGGACGCCGCAAGACGCTGGGACTTTATTTTGCTGGTATGGCGAGCGCCATTCCGCTTGCCTTTGGCTGGGCCTATCACCTGCCGGCGGGGCTGACGCCTTTTCTGGCCGTGCTTTTTTTCTTGGGCCTGGCGGGCGGCAATTTCGCCATGTTCAGCCTTTGGCTTCCCGAGCAATACCCCACGGAGGTGCGGGCGACCGCCTTTGCCTTTTGCACCTCGTTCGGGCGATTCATCGGCGCCGGCGCGAACTTCGCCATCGCCGCGCTGATCCAGCAGACCGGATCGCTGGGCCAGGTGATTTCGCTGACCGCGATACCGTTTTTTATCGGCCTGGCCGTCATTCCCTTTGCCAAGGAAACCAGAAACCAGCCTCTACCCTGAAAATCAGCGATAAAGCGCCGCATACTTTTCCCGCAGCGCGCTTTTCTGCACTTTTCCCATCGCATTGCGGGGAAGCTGATCCAGGAAGATCACGCGTTTGGGAAGCTTGAAGCGCGCCAGCCGATCGCATAACGAATCCAGAACGCTGGCTTCCGTCACCTTTGCCCCATCTTTGAGCACCAGGAAGGCAGTGACGCCTTCGCCGAAATCGTCATGCGGCAGGCCGACCACGGCGGACTCTTCCACGCCCGGAAGATCATCGAGCAGGCCTTCGATCTCGCGGGGATAGACATTTAATCCGCCAGTGATGATCAGGTCCTTGCCGCGCCCGACAATGCGCAGATAGCCATCGGAACCGACAGTGCCGAGATCGCCGGTGATGAAGTATCCGTCCTTGCGGAATTCCGCGTTGGTCTTTTCCGGCATCCTCCAATAGCCTTGGAACACATTGGGTCCTCTGACCTCGATCATGCCGATCTCGCCCGGCGGCAACGGGGCGCCCTCACTATCGGCGACGCGGACTTCCACACCGGGCAAGGGCAGACCGACGGAGCCGGGAACGCGCGCGCCTCGATAGGGATTGGAGGTATTCATATTGGTCTCGGTCATGCCGTAGCGCTCCAAAAGCGCATGACCGGTCCGCGCCTCCCATTCCCGATGAGTCTCCGGCAAAAGCGGCGCCGAGCCGGAAATGAAAACACGCATGTGCCGGGTTGTCTCCCGGTTGAGGCGATTGTCCTTGAGCAGGCGCGTGTAAAAAGTGGGGACCCCCATCATGACGGTCGCCTGCGGCAGAGCCCTAAAAACCGCGTCGGGATCGAATTTGGAAAGCAGCAGGATGCTGGCGCCGGATAGCAGCGCGACGTTGGTGGCGACGAACAATCCATGAATGTGGAAGATCGGCAGGGCATGCAGCAAGACATCGTCCGGCGAGAAAGCCCAACATTGCTTGAGACTTTCGGCATTGGAATAAAGATTGCCGTGGCTGAGCATGGCGCCCTTGGAGCGGCCGGTGGTGCCTGAAGTGTAGAGAATGGCCGCCAGGTCCTTCATTCCAATGGAAGCATCTGGAAATTCCGGTGGTTCCGATGCGGCTTCGGTGACCAAGGATCCCGTGCGTCCGTTATCACTGATGGTCAGGAATATCATCGGCGGCAGGGCGGCCTGAATTCTCTCCCGTTTTTTTTCCGCCGACACGAACAAGCGCGGCTCGGCATCCTTCACAAAATAAGCGAGTTCCGCAGGGGTGTAGCCGGTATTGAGCGGCAGATAGACCGCGCCGGCCCGAAGACAAGCCAGATATAGGATCAGCGATGTTGCGCTTTTTTCCGCCTGCACCGCAACGCGGTCGCCCGGCTTGACTTCATGCTTGGCAAGCACATGGGCGAACCGCGCCGCGGTCGCAAAAACCTCGCGAACGCTGAGAGCCGGATCATCCAGGAAGCGCAGGGCATGCCTTTCCGGATCGGCAGCAGCAGCCACAAAGCGCGTAAACAGATTGTCGGGCAATTCTCAACTCCGGACAGCCGTCCCTGCCGAGAGAGCAGGTACAAGCAGCGGTACGCCCTTGTCCAGCGTTCCCTTATCGACTGGGCTTGGCCCAGTGGCGGGCGCCATAGATTCCGCCGTCATGACAGCGGTAAGTTCAATCCCAATGTAAGTCCGCTGCGATGACTTGGATCGCAGGTCAGCCGGCCAGCCTTTTCCCGGCCGTCAATGCCGAGCGACTTTGGCGGAAAAAATATAACCGCCATTGCGGATAGTGCGGATAATGGCGGGGTTGCGCGGATCGTCATGCAGTTTCTTGCGCAAGCGGCCGACGCAGACATCGATGCTGCGGTCGAAGGCAGGCGAATTGTTGCCGTGGCAGGCGTCCATCAACTGGTCGCGGCTCAAGACCCGGTTGGCGCGCGTTACCATCGCTTCCAGCAGGCGGAACTCTCCGCTGGTGAGCGCGATCGGCCTGCCGGTTGCATCGTGCAGCGCCTGTAACGTGGTATCCAGCTTCCATTCGCCGAAAGCATAGGTTTGATGGGCTTCCGCCTGCGGAGTGGCGTCCTGCCGGCGCCCGCGGCGCAGCACGCTGCGCACCCGGGCCAGTATTTCGCGCGGCTCGAAGGGCTTGGTGACATAGTCGTCGGCGCCGATTTCCAGCCCCACCACGCGATCAGCCAGATCGCCCCGGCCGCTGACAATGATGATGCCCACGTCGGAATGGCGCCGGATCTGCTGGGTGATGGTCAGGCCGTCAATGTCGGGAAGACCGATATCGATGATGACCAAATCCACCTGACTGGAAGAGATGACCTCTTCAATTCCGGCACCGCTTTCCAAGGCCGTCACCTGATAGCCGTCGGCGCCCAGGCAACGCGCCAATACCGCGCGCACATCCGGATCGTCTTCGACGATGGTGACATGTTTGGTCATCTGGGCCCCCAACTGACGCTAGAGCCCAGGAAATAGTCCCTATTTGTTACAAAAGGCCTAAAAACGGGGCCAAATTTGCGCTCCCGACACATGCTGAAACATTCCGACGCAGGCTGGAAAAACACCGGCGGCTTGCCGCGCCTATTGCTTGCCCCTTCTGCAACAGGAAAGAAAAAAATGAGCTGGTTTGAGAACTTGTCCATCCGAAGCAAAGTCATGACGGCATTTGCAAGCGTTCTTGTCGTCACCGCCATTCTGGGCGTGTTTTCCATTAACCGCCTGTCGATTGTAAACAATGGCGCGGAGACTGTGGCCGACAATTATCTCGTTGCGGCCAACGCCCTTTCTGAAGTCGCAGCCAACTCGATGCGTTACCGCCAGCTCCAGGCGGCTCTTATTTTGGCCCCGACGGTTGCGGACAAGGCCAAGGAAGCTCAGACCATGAGCACGGTCATGGAAAAGGTAAACCATGGCTGGACTAGCTACGAGCCGACGGTCGATCAGGGCTGGGAGCGTGGCGTCGCCGACAAATTCCATTCCGAATGGTCCGATTATATCGCCATGAACGAAAGGTTCACGGCGCTCGTAAGCGACAACAAGACCGCCGATGCCATCGCTTTTTACCGGGGCGAGATGCGTCAGGCCTTCAACAAATTCCTGGCCGACCTGAATGACGACGAGGCCTATCAGATCAAGCAAGGCAACAAGGCCAAGACGGACGGCGCGGAAGCCTATTCCGGCGCCCGCGTGCTGATCATGGTCGCGCTCGGCTTCGCCGTCCTGCTTTGCGTCGCGATGGGTTGGCTCATCGTGTCGGGCGTGTCCACGCCGATCCGCGCCATGACCGGCGCCATGACCAGGCTGGCGCAGCACGACCTGACCACCGACATCAACGGCGTGGGCCGCAAGGATGAAGTGGGCCAGATGGCGTCGGCGGTTGAGGTGTTCAAGACCAGCATGATCGAAGCCGACCGTCTGAAGGAAGAGCAGGAGGAAGCCCAGCGTGTTGCCGCCAAGCGCAGCGCGCTGATCGACCAGCTGACCAAGGATTTCGACCAGAAGGTGCAGGGCGTGGTGCAAGGCGTCGCCAGCCAGGCCGGGCAGATGGAATCATCGGCCCAGTCGATGAGCGCCGCCGCCGAAGAGGCCACCAAACAGGCCGGCGCGGTTGCCGCGGCGTCGGAGGAAGGGGCCGCCAATGTGCAGACTGTGGCCTCGGCCGCCGAGGAACTTTCCTCCTCCATCGCCGAGATCGGCCGCCAGGTCAGCCATTCCAGCCAGATTGCCGCCAATGCGGTGAGAGAGGCCGCCAAGGCCAACGACATGGTGCAGGGCCTGCTCAATGCCTCCCAGAAGATCGGCGAGATCGTGGCCTTGATCAACGAAATCGCCGACCAGACCAACCTTTTGGCGCTCAACGCCACCATCGAGGCGGCGCGTGCCGGCGAGGCCGGCAAGGGCTTTGCCGTGGTTGCGGCGGAAGTCAAGAACCTGGCCACCCAGACCTCCAAGGCCACCGAGGAGATCGGGGCGCAGATCACCGGCGTGCAGGGCGCCACCCAGAATGCGGTGAACGCCATCGCCTCGATCGGCAAGACCATCGGGGAGATCGACCAGATCGCCACCACCATCGCGGCTGCGGTGGAGCAGCAGGGCGCCGCCACCCAGGAGATCGCCCGTAATGTCGAAGAAGCCGCCAAGGGCACCCAGGAGGTCTCTGCCAATATCGGCGGCGTCACCCAGGCCGCCAACTCGACTGGCGCCGTCGCCAATCAGGTTCTGGCCGGGGCCCGCGCGCTCTCCGGTCAGTCCGGCGAGCTGCGCTCGCTCGTCCACTCATTCCTCTCCCAGGTGAAAGCCGCCTGACAGCGATTTCATCCGGGCGAGGCCCGAGGAGGAACAAGCCGGCGGCGCGCCCAACCGCGCTTCCCCCCAAACCCGCAAGGCAGGACAGCTGCCGGTTTGTTCCTTTCTCACTTCACACCAAGGCAGGCAGACATGAGTACCGATACCCTCGTTCCCAATACCATCCGCAGCCAGAACGATGCGGAAGCTTTTGTGACTTTCACCGTCGCCGGCCAGTTGTTCGGCGTACCGGTGATCCGCGTTCAAGACATCCTCACCCCGGACGTGATAGCGCCGGTGCCGGGTGGCCCCAAGCAAGTGCGCGGGCTGATCAATCTGCGCGGCCGCATTGTCACTGTGATCGACATGCGCACCCATCTGTCTTTGCCGAAATCCGAAGCCGGCCAGTGCGGCATGTGCGTCACCGTCGAAAGCCGCGGCGACTTCTACACCCTGTTCGTGGACTCAGTGGGCGACGTGATCACCCTGCCCCGCAGCCTGCGCGAGGGCAATCCCGCCACGCTGGATGCGGTGTGGCGCGATGTTGCCGATGCCGTCTACCGCACCGATCAGGGCCTGTTGGTCGCCCTGCAGGTCGACCGTCTCTTGGCGATCGAAAGCGCAGCCTGAGTCAGGGGAGAACCACCATGGACGATCTGCTTCAGGAATTCCTGTCCGAAACGGCTGAAAGCCTCGCCGTGCTGGACGTCGAACTGGTGCGCTTCGAGCGCGAAAGCTCCGACGCTACCATCCTCAGCAATATTTTCCGACTGATGCACACCATCAAAGGCACCTGCGGCTTTCTGGGCCTTCCGCGCCTGGGCGCCGTCGCCCATGCGGGTGAAAATATTCTGGGAAAATTCCGCGATGGCGAGCTGGAAGTAACGCCGCGCGCAGTCACCCTGATCCTCAAAGCCATCGACCAGATCCGCGTCCTGCTGACGGAAATGGAAGCCACCGGCACCGAACCCGCCGGCAGCGATGCCGAATTGATCGACGAAATCAACACGATGGCATCGGCCGGCGTGGCGGTCGCGCCGGCGCCTGCTTCGCCGGAAGCACCAATTGACGGCCCAGCCTTCGGCGATGCCGGTTTTCCCGTCGCCGCCGAACTGTTGGTTGAAGTCGCCCATGCTCTCAAGCACGAGCCCGGTGCGGCACAACCGGCGCCGGAGGCCCCTGCTCCCGTACAAGAGCCGGCGCGTCCGCCGGAGCCCGCGCGCGCGTCAGAAGTGGCTCCTCGCCCGGCGGAAACTGCCGCGCCCCGGGAGACCGAATCCAAGGAACCCTCCAATTCTTCGATCCGCGTCAATGTCGACGTAATCGAAAATCTCATGACCCTGATCAGCGAGCTGGTACTGACCCGCAACCAGCTGCTGCAGATGCAGCGCGGTCAGAAGGACAATGAGTTCAAGGTCCCGCTGCAGCGCCTCAGCCACATCACTTCCGACCTGCAGGACGGGGTGACGCGGATGCGCATGCAGCCGATCGGCAATGCCTGGAACAAGCTGCCCCGCATCGTGCGCGACCTGACCGTGGCGACCGGCAAGAAAATCGAACTCACCATGCAGGGCGCCGACACCGAGCTCGACCGCCAGGTGTTGGAAATGATCAAGGATCCGCTCACCCATATGGTGCGCAATTCCGCCGATCACGGCATCGAGGATGGAATTCAGCGCCTGGCCTCGGGCAAGCCGGAGACCGGCACCATCGCGCTCAACGCCTATCATGAAAGCGGTCATATCTTCATCCGCATCGCCGACGACGGCAAGGGCCTGGACCTGGAACGCATCCGCCAAAAGGCGATCGCAAACGGTCTGGCCACGGAAGCCGGCATCGCCGGCCTGAGCGAACAACAAATCCTGCAGTTCATCTTCCGTCCCGGTTTCTCGACCGCCGAAAAGGTCACCAGCGTCTCGGGGCGCGGGGTGGGCATGGACGTGGTGCGCACCAATATCGAGCGCATTGGCGGCACCATCGAACTGTCGTCCGTGGCGGGCAAGGGCACGACTTTCCTGATCAAGATTCCACTGACCTTGGCCATCGTCTCGGCCTTGATCGTGGAGGCGGCCAGCCAGCGTTTTGCCATTCCGCAGCTGAATGTGGTCGAGCTGGTGGGCGTATCCGAAAGGTCGGAGGTGCGCATCGAAACCATCAATACCTCGCCGGTCTTGCGGCTGCGCGACCGCCTTCTGCCGCTGGTCTCGCTGCGCGGCGCGCTGGGTCTGGAACCGGGCTCCAAGGCAACCGACCGCTTCGTCATCGTCGACCAGGTCGGGGCCAGCACGTTTGGCATCATCGTGGACCGGGTATTCGACACCGAGGAAATCGTAGTCAAGCCGGTGGCGCCGCTGCTGCGCGGCACGCCCTTCTATGTCGGCAACACGATTCTGGGCGACGGCAGTGTCATCATGATTTTGGACCCCAACGGCCTGTCCCAGGCCGCCGGCCAGATCGAGTCCGCGGATTCCGCGTCCGCCCAGGACAGGGCCGGAAGAACCGACGGCCATGGCCGCGACCAGGCGTCGTTCCTGCTGTTCCGCACGGGAGCTTGCGAACTCAAGGCCATTCCGCTGGAGCTGGTGGCGCGTATCGAAGGCCTGGATGCGGCAAGCATCGAGCATGTCGGCGGCCGCCATGTCGTGCAGTATCGCGACCATTTGATGCCGCTGGTTCCATTCGACTCCGACCATTGCTGGAAGGAAAGCGGCCAGCAGGAAACCCTGGTATTCAGCGACAACGGCCGCAGCATGGGTCTTGCGGTGGACGAAGTGGTGGACATTGTGCGCGATCGCATGGCGATCGAGCTGTCCTCGGCTCGCCCGGGCCTTTTGGGCAGCGCCATCATCGCCGGCAAGGCGGTGGATATCGTCGATGTTGGCCATTTCCTGACCCAGGCCTTCACCGACTGGTTCGAGACCGCCGCCGCCCAGAACATGGCGCGCCACGCGCTGCTGGTGGATGACAGTCCCTTCTTTCGCAACCTGGTTGCGCCGCTTTTGACCTCGGCCAACTGGAAGGTGACCACCGCGGCCGACGGCGCCGAAGCGCTCAAGCTGCGCGAGGCCGGCCATCAGTTCGATGTCATCATCAGCGATATCGAAATGCCAAACCTGGATGGGCTGGCACTGGCCGGCGCCATCCGCAACGACCCGCGCTGGAACAAGGTGCCGTTGATTGCCCTCTCCTCCCATGCCGAGGAATGCGACATCCAGGCCGGCCGCCAGGCGGGATTTGACGAGTATCTGGCCAAATCGGACCAGACACGACTGACGGAAAACCTGGCTCGGGCTCTACGCCTGGCGGGTCGCGGTGACGCCAATGACCATCTCAGGAGGGCTTCATGAGTCCGCTTTGCCTGATAGTCGACGATTCGCGCGTCATTCGCCGCATGGCGGCGGACATCCTCAAGGGCCTCGGCCTGCGCACCGCCGAGGCCGAGCACGGCCTTAAGGCTGTGGAATTCTGCCGCGGCACGATTCCGGACATGGTGCTGCTGGACTGGAACATGCCCGAAATGGACGGCATCTCCTGCCTCAAGGCGCTGCGCGCCATGAACTTGGATCCGCGTCCCGTGGTGGTGATGTGTACCACCGAAAACACTCTTTCCAAGATCCGCGAGGCGCTGGAGGCCGGCGCCGATGAATACATCATGAAGCCCTATGACCAGGAGGTCCTGCTGGACAAGCTGGCGCAGGTCGGCCTGGCGGAGCGGGCATGAGCGCTGCCCTCATGCCTGCATCGATCCGCGTCATGGTGGTGGACGATTCCGCCATCGTGCGTGGGCTGATCACCCGCACGCTCAAGACCGAACCGCGCATCGAAGTCACCGCCTCTTGCAGCAATGGGGAAATGGCAGTGACCCAGGCCGCCAGGAAAGCCCTGGACGTCATCATTCTCGATATCGAGATGCCGGTGATGGATGGACTAACCGCATTGCCCAAGCTGCTTGAGGTCAATCCCCATGCCCGCATCATCATGGCGTCCACCCTCACCCAACGCAATGCAGGCATCAGCCTGAAGGCATTGGCGCTGGGCGCGACCGACTATATCGCCAAGCCAACCACCGACCGGTTGAATGCCAGCCAGGAATTTCACCGCGAGCTCATCCAAAAAGTATTCGCACTGGGTCAGAGCAAAAAGCCAGCCCAGCTTGCGGACGCATCACCCCGCCCAGCCGAGAGACCGCAGCTCCCACAGCTGCGCGGCGGGGTGATGCGCCGGCCTCGCATTATCGCAATCGGCAGCTCGACGGGCGGCCCGCAGGCTCTTCTCGCCTTGCTAGGCGCGCTGCCGCCCGAGGTGAACTGTCCCATCGTAATTGCCCAACATATGCCGGCGACCTTCACCACGGTGCTTGCCCAGCATATCGGACGCGCCAGCGGGCGCCCCTCGGCCGAGGCCGCGCATGGCATGGAAATCAGGCCCGGACATATCTATCTCGCGCCAGGCGACTATCACTTCCAGCTGGTGCGCGAGGGGACTGTCTGCGTCGCCCGTCTCTCACAAACGGCGCCGGAGAATTTCTGCCGTCCCTCCGTCGATCCTCTG
>DATHLY010000151.1:0-2239 GCA_035487655.1 Rhizomicrobium sp.
CGCTTCAGGCCAGCGGGCGTGGTATGGCGCAAGAGACTATCCCGCGCGGGCTCGACTGGCCCGCCGTCGGGGTTCTTGTCAGGCATAAGCTTCTCCAGACGGCATGCCGCCCCGGGCGGCCCTGGCTGCCCTACGACCATGAATGATGCTGAACACCACCGGTACAAATAGCAAGGTGGCGCCGGTGGCGAAAAGCAGCCCACCAATCACGGCACGACCTAGCGGCGCATTCTGTTCGCCGCCTTCACCCATCCCAAGTGCCAAGGGCGCCATGCCAATGATCATGGCCAGCGCCGTCATGCAGACAGGCCGGAAACGGGTATAGCCGGCTTCCACCGCCGCCAAAACCGCATCGCCATGCTGGGCCAGGCGCTCGCGGGCAAAAGACACCACCAGAATCGAGTTGGCGGTCGCCACCCCCATGCACATGATGGCGCCGGTCAAAGCGGGGACCGACAAAGTCGTTTCGGTGGTGAACAGGATCCAGACAATCCCGGCCAGCGCCGCAGGCAGGGCCGTGATGATGACAAAGGGATCGGTCCAGGACTGGAAGTTGACCACGATCAACAAATAGATCAGCACCACCGCCGCCAGCAGGCCGTAGAAGAGGCCCGAAAAGGCAGTGTTCATGGTCACCACCTGGCCGCGCAAGGTGACGGTAGCGCCGCGCGGCAGATATTTGCTGTTGGCGTCGATCACCTTCTGCACGTCCTTGGCGACGGCGCCCAGGTCGCGGTCCTGGGTGGTGGCGTAGACGTCCATCGTGGGCAGGATATTGTAATGGGTGACGACCGTGCTGGTCTGGTCGCGGCTGAAGGTTGCCAATCCGCCCAGCACTTGTGAGGGGCCACCATTGGCAGGCGTGACCGGCAGATTCAACAGAGCCTGCAGCGAATCCACTTTATACTCCGGCGTCTGTGCCGTCATGTTGTAGGACACGCCATTCTTGGGATTGAGCCAGAAGTTGGGCGCGGACTGCGAGGTGCCGGCAAGGGCTGTGGCCATGGCATAGGTCACGTCCCCCTCGGTCAATCCGACCTGGGCCATGCGGCTGCGATCGGCATTGATGTTGAGTTGCGGCTGGTTGCTGGATTGCTGCATGCGCGCGTCCACCAGACCGGAAATTTTGCGAATGTCGCGAAGAATGCGCAGTGCAAAGGCTTGGGTCGCATCGTGGTCTGTACCCGTGACTTGCACATCCAGCGGCGCGGGCGCGCCAAAGTTCAGGATCTGGCTGGTGATGTCGGGCGGCGGAAAGGAAAAGGTCACGGCCGGGAACAACCGCGGCAGCCGTTCGCGCAGGGTGCGGACATAGTCGGCCGTGGCGCGGTGTTTTTCGTTCAAGGTGATGAAGGTGTCGGCGTCCTGCAGGCCCACCGTACCGGTATTGTTGTAGATCATGTTGGTGGGGCTTTGGTTGAGGCCGACATTGTCCACAATGCTGGCCAGCTCAATCTTGGGAATGACGCGGCGGACTTCGCGCTCGATCTGGGCCACGATTTGGGTGGTGTCCTCGACGCGGGTGCCGGCCGGGGTGCGGGTGTGCAAGGTGATCTGGCCGGAATCCACGCTGGGGAAGAAGTCCTGGCCCAGGAAAGGCACCAGCAGCATGGATACCGCCACCGCGGCCAAAAAGCCGAACACAAAGCGGCGGCGGCAAGTCATCGCCAGCGCCAGCAGGTTGCGATAACGCTCGCGCCCGTCGGCAAAACCTTTCTCGAACCGCTTCTGCAGCCGGGCGAAGGCATTGTTGCCCAGAGCGGCATGCTCTTCCGAATGCAGCTTGAGCAGATAGAGCGCCAAAGTCGGCACCAAAGTACGCGACAGGATGAAGGAGGCGATCATGGCGAACACCACCGCCATCGCCATGGGCACGAACAGAAAGCCCGCCACGCCCTGAAGCGAGAACATCGGTACAAAGGCGACGCAGATGCAAAGCAGCGAGACAAAGGCAGGCTGGGTGATCTGGCGCGCACCATCCAGGATGGCTGCGTAGACCGGCTTGCCATGCTCCAAATGCCAGTTGATGTTCTCAATGGTGACGGTGGCATCGTCCACCAGGATGCCCACCGCCAGGGCCAGCCCGCCCAGAGTCATGATATTGAGGGTCTGGCCTGTGGCCCACAGCGCCATCAGCGCCGACAGCACCGCCAGCGGTATCGAAGTGGCGATGATCACGGTGGAACGCCAGCTGCCCAGGAAGAACAGGATCATCAGGCTGGTCAGGGCCGCGGCAATG
>DATHLY010000152.1:0-2742 GCA_035487655.1 Rhizomicrobium sp.
GAAGTCGCGCGCGAAAATCCCAAACTGATGGGCGCGCGCGGCCATATCGGCATAATGCCAGTAGTCATGCATGGTCACCGCCGCAATCATGGTCATGCCGAACAGCAGGACCGCAGCGTGGCGGGTGTGATAGCCGAACAGCAGCGAGATGGCGCCTATGACGATCAGGATCAGCGCCACCAGAAGAACCAGGGGCGGAAGGGGGATATGCTTGTCCGCCAGCTCGAGCGCAAGGCTTCGCCAGTTGCCCGCGATATCCATCGCGCTGGTCAGATAGAACCAGGCAAATGCGCACCTTCCAAAGAAGGGCGAAATCGTCTCTGAAAATGACATGCCCGCGACGCCCCCGCCGCATTCCTGCCCAGTCCCTCTCCCGTACGGCCCACTTTCCGCACAGTCCGGCGACTCAGCTGCCGGAATCATAGGACACACGCGCTGCGGTGCAACGGCTTGGTAAACCACGGTTAACCGAGCGCAGCTTTTTTGCCACAGCTGCGGACAAGGTGTGGCTTTCACGGAACGGCCAAATCGGGACCCGCGTTTAACGCCAGGAGGGGACCTATTTGAGGGTCTTGGCTATGTCTGCGATTGGAAGTGCCGTGGGCGGTACGTCCCACGGGAAGTCATTTGCAGTTTCCGCCTATGCCGATATCCGGCATGCGCATCTCTGCTTTGAACGCCAGCAATCCTTGGCCTTGCGCGAGTTGGAATGGGAGGATCGCCTGGAGCCCATGCTGCCCTGGAGCGCCCTGCTCCTGCGCGGCTTGGGCGCGCTGGCAGCCGCCTGTGTCGTGCTGGCTGTGCTTATCTGACGAACTCAAATCGGCGCGCAGGATTTTGGGGCGTGGGCAGAAGGCCGCGCGGAGCGTACCCAGAGTACGTGAGCACGGCCGACGCACCCACGACCCAAAAGACAAGCGCCTTTATGAAGCCCGTAAAGTGTGTTTGCGGAGATGGCGGACCAAAGCCAGTTCATCCATGCGCGACTGCGAGCGGCGGGCTTGGATTTCGCTCAACCGCTTGTTCTGCTGTTCCACGGCGATTTCCAGCGATTTGAGATCCTGGAAGGAATTCGACAGGTCGACTTGCGCCGCCATCTGTTCGCGCTCGATTTCCTTGAGCGTGGTGCGCAGGTTTTCGCGCCGCGATTCAATGGAACGAAGGAAGGAGGGGAAAGCCAAACGGCCGATATCGGAATCCCCGGCGCGCTGCCTTTCGCGGGCGACATTGTCGTCCAGGTCGGTCAGCTTGCGTTCCAAATCGATCTTCATGGCGTCGATTGCCGCAATGCGGCGTTTCATTTCATCGACGCGAAAGCGCCTCAGGCGCAGCAGCGTGTCGGTACGGTTCATCGCGCATCCCCTTCCACGCCACCCATGATCGCGGACAGCGCTTCATAGCCCTCGCTTAGCACCGCCCGCTCGGTCTTGGCCTGGGCCAGGAACGCCTCAAGCTGCGGATAAAGCCTCATGGCTTCGTCCACTTCAGGATTCGTGCCAGCCTTGTAGGCGCCCAGCCGGATAAGTTCCGCCATATCTTCGTAAATGGTGAGCGGTTGACGGGCCCGCAAAACCAGCTTTTGCTCGTCTTCGGTGTTGCAGGCCGGCATGGCGCGGCTGACGCTCTTAAGAATGTTGATGGCGGGATACCGCCCCCGTTCCGCAATGGCACGTTCCAAAACGATATGACCATCCAGGATGCCGCGTACCGCGTCCGCCACCGGCTCGTTATGGTCGTCGCCTTCCACCAACACGGTAAACAGGCCGGTGATGGTGCCCGAACCATGTTCGCCGGGACCGGCACGTTCCAAGAGCCGCGGCAGTTCGGCGAAGACGGTGGGCGTGTAGCCCTTGGAGGCCGGAGGCTCGCCGGCCGACAGCCCGATCTCGCGCTGAGCCATGGCAAAGCGCGTGATGGAGTCCATCAACAGCAAGACATTCAGACCCTGATCGCGCAGATGTTCCGCCACTGTCAAAGCAACATAGGCCGCCTGACGGCGCACCAGCGGCGGCTCGTCGCTGGTGGCGGCAACGATCACCGAGCGCGCCAGGCCTTCCTCGCCCAGATCGTCCTCGATGAATTCCTTCACTTCGCGGCCGCGTTCGCCGATCAATCCGATCACGATGGCATCGGCCTTGGAATTGCGGGCCAGCATGGAGAGCAATGTGGATTTGCCCACGCCGCTGCCGGCGAAAATGCCCATGCGCTGACCCGCGCAGCAGGTCGTAAAGGCATTGAGAGCGCGAATGCCGAGATCAAGCTTCTTGCCGACACGTCCGCGGCGAATGGCGGGCGGCGGCGCGGCCTTGATGGCGTAAGGCATTGTGCCCTGGGGCAGCACGCCCTTTCCGTCGACTTCTTGCGCAAATCCGTCGATCACCCGGCCGAGCCAGGCGGTGGAGGGATAGATGGAAGGCGGCCGGTCATCGAAATCGGCGCGCGCGCCCAAGGTAATTCCGTCCAAGGAGCCCAGTGGCATGACCAGAGCGCGGCCATCGCGGAAACCAACCACTTCGCAGGGGATTTTCCTATTGTTTCCGATGTTTATGCGGCATTGCCCGCCCAGGCTGACAGCCCCTTGGGCACCAGTGATTTCCACCGCCAGACCCTCAATGCGGGCAACCCGGCCAAAGCGGGTCAACGTGGGGACGGCCTCGATATCCTTGAGCAAAGCCCGCATAAAACTCTCTGTTTTGGGCCCGTTCTGGCCCCGAAAGCCCTTTTTCGGAGAAATTTTTCCCC
>DATHLY010000153.1:0-8187 GCA_035487655.1 Rhizomicrobium sp.
GGGCCGGTTGTACGCCGATGCAGGCTGGCGTTTGGGCAACAGCGAAATTCACTTGGTCGCGTCGGGCGCGGCCACCAGTCTGGGCGTGGTCGGACCCACGCCATTCGATCTGACGGTGCGCAATGCCAAGTCGGTCTATACCTTCCCGCAGACCACGCGAAACACGATCGGCAGCCTGGCGCTGAACGGCAAGACGCAGCTGGACGAAAACTGGGAGATTGAAGCCTCGGCCTATATGCGTTCGCTGAAGCAGCGCCATGCCGACGGCAATAGTGCCAATTTCGAGAAGTGCTCGAACAGTTCGTCCTTCGCAAACAATCTCTGTTTGCAGGATGACGCATTCGGCACGCCCGCGGGCGGCAAGACTCCCGCCTTCCGCAATCAGTTCGCCCTGCTGGATCAAACCGGCGCCTCCATTCCTTTCACCAACGGCATCTTCTACGGCACCGTGGACCACACCTCGATTTCCAGCACGACCACGGGCGCCACGCTTCAGATCACCGGCAATGCACCCCTGCTGGGCATGGCCAATGATCTCACCGCTGGGTTCAGCTTCGACGGCAGCGGCATCGGCTTTCGTTCGGGCAGCACACTGGGCCGCATCCTTCCGGACTTCGATGTGGTGGCGGATCCCGCTGTGGCGGGCGCCGGCAGCATCATTCACGCCAACGGCGATATCGGTATGCGCCGGTTAATCTCGGCGCTACCACCAACTATTACGGATTCTATGCGGCGGATTCGCTGGACTTAACTGACGCGGTGACCCTGACCGCCGGCTTGCGCATCAATGCCGCCGACATCGTTACCCGCGACCGCAGCGCCGTCGCCGCCGAACTCAACGGCAATCACGGCTATGGCCACATCAATCCGCTGGCGGGACTGACTTGGAAAATTTCCGAGGGCATTTCCGCTTTTGGCGGCTATTCCGAAGCCAACCGCGCGCCCACGCCCCTGGAACTCGACTGCGCCAACCCAAACCTGCCTTGCCTGCTGGAAGGCGCGCTGGTGTCCGATCCACCTCTGGCCCAGGTGGTATCGCATAGCTATCAGGGAGGCTTGCGAGGCGGGATCGTGCTGGGCGATGGAAAGCTCGACTGGAGCGCCAGCCTGTTCCGTACTGACAGCGACAACGACATCATCGCGCTGGCCAGCATGATTGCGGGGCGCGGCTATTTCACCAACGTGCCGTCCACTCAGCGCCAGGGCGTGGACCTCACCGCCCGTTATGCGGCGCCCGGCTGGTCGGCTTACGCTAGCTACTCCTATCTGGACGCGACTTACCAGTTCACCGGAACTTTGGCATCTGGCAACAATCCAGGCGCCGATGCCAATGGCAATGTGACGGTGACGCCGGGCCGGCGCATTCCGCTCAATCCCGCCACTACGGTGCGGGCAGGCGCGGATGTGGACCTGCCCCACGATCTCAGCCTCGGCGGCGAACTGGCCTTCACCGGCAGCCAATATTTTGCCGGTGACCAATCCAATCTGAATGCCAGGCTGCCCGCGACCGTCGTGATCAATCTGCGGGCCGCATACCAGTTCGATGAGCGCTGGCAGCTGTTCGGGCTTGTCAACAATCTGTTCGACAATCGCGATGCTCTATACGGCGCTTATTTCGATCCTTCAAACCTGGGCTCGCTGGTCACCCCGGCCCTGAGCGACCCCCGCACCCTGACCTTGCGCCAGCCCGTGTCATTTCAGCTGGGTGTGAAACTGAAGCTGTAAGTGATGCATCGGGCGCGCTTCCCGGTTATACGTCCGCGCCATGTTGCGCCTCACCGACATCAAGCTTCCGCTCGACCATCGCCCCGAGGCGCTGAAGGCCGCGATCCTGAAAAGGCTCAAGCTACCGGCGGAATCGCTGCTGGACTGGCGCATCTTCAAGCGCGCCCATGATGCCCGCAGCAAGTCGGCGATTTCCTATATCTACACGGTGGACGTCACGCTCAAGGACGAAAGCCGCGCGCCCAAGGATGCGCGGCCCACGCCGGATTTGGACTATAAATTCGCCGCCCATGCGCCACGTCATTTCCAGCGGCCGCTTGTGGTGGGGGCGGGCCCTTGCGGCCTGTTCGCCGCGCTGATTCTGGCGCAATCCGGCTTTCGTCCCATCGTTCTGGAACGTGGCAAGGTGGTGCGCGAACGCACCAAGGACACCTGGGGCCTGTGGCGGCGTTCGGTGCTCGACCCGGAATCCAACGTCCAGTTTGGAGAAGGCGGCGCCGGCACTTTTTCCGACGGCAAGCTCTACAGCCAGATCAAGGATCCCCGCCACCTGGGCCGCAAGGTGCTGGCCGAATTCGTCAAGGCCGGCGCGCCGGAGGAAATTCTCACCGAAGCCCATCCCCATATCGGCACCTTTCGTCTGGTGACCATGGTGGAACGCATGCGCCAGACCATCAAAGGCTTGGGCGGCGAATACCGCTTCCAGAGCAAGGTGGTGGATCTCTTGTTGGCCGAAGATCGCCGTCTCTATGGCGTCAGGCTGGAGAGCGGCGAAGAGATTCACAGCGACCATGTGGTGCTGGCCTTGGGCCACAGCGCCCGCGACACGTTCGCCATGCTGTATGAATGCGGCGTGGCCATCGAAGCCAAACCCTTCTCGATCGGCTTTCGGATCGAACATCCGCAGAGCATGATCGACAAGGCACGCTTTGGCCGCTCCATCCCCCAACTGGGCGCCGCCGAATACCGGCTGGTGCATCGCGCCAAGAATGGCCGCGATGTCTACAGCTTTTGCATGTGTCCCGGCGGCACGGTGGTGGCAGCCACAAGCGAGGTCGGACGCGTGGCGACCAACGGCATGAGCCAATATTCCCGCAATGAGCGCAATGCCAATGCCGGTATTGTGGTCGGCATCACGCCTGAAGATGACTTTCCCGGCCACCCGCTGGCGGGGATCGCCTTGCAGCGGTATTGGGAAAGCAAGGCGTTTGAAGCCGGCGGCGGCACCTATGCCGCGCCTGCCCAGCTGGTGGGCGATTTCCTGGCCGCGAAGGCGTCGACGGGACTAGCCGAAGTGATCCCCTCCTATCGTCCCGGAGTGACGCCGACCGATCTGTCATCCTGCCTGCCGGACTATGCCATCGCCGCCATCCGCGAAGCGCTTCCCGCCTTCGGCCGTCAGATCAAGGGCTTTGATCGCCCCGATGCCGTGTTGACCGGCGTGGAGACTCGCACCTCCTCGCCCATCCGCATCCGGCGGGACGACAATTTTCAGAGTCCGAACACGCCTGGGCTTTTTCCGGCGGGCGAAGGGGCGGGCTTTGCCGGCGGCATCCTTTCGGCGGCGGTGGATGGGATCAAAGTGGCCGAGGCGGTGGCGAAAGCGATCGCGAAGAACTTGAGCGCGCTGTGAGGGCCCTTCCCTCTCCCCTTGAGGGAGAGGGCGCAAAATCTCGCACTTAGCGGAGCGCATGCGAAGCTAAGTGCTTAGATTTTGCGGGTGAGGGGGTTCGGAGCGTCTCGCATAGCGAGCGAAATGGTCCGGTGGACCATTTCGAGCGACGAACGCCGCGAGCTAAGGCGAGCGGCCGGGCCCGCTTCGCGGGTGTTCGACGCTCAAATCGATCGTCGCGCTACGCTGTCGCTAGCGACGGATCGATTTGCCCGCGCCGCTACGCTGTCGCTAGGCGCCGCCGGTCGCGTCTCACACCTGAAAAATCAACGGGTTGAGCGTCGCTACCGCTCCGCTAACCCGATGATTTTTCTTCCTCTCCCACAAGGGGAGAGGAAATTTACGCGCAGATCGATAATGCGTATCTTTAAACCGGCGCCAGCTCACCCAGCTTCTTGCGAATAGCATCCAGCGCCACAGACGGATTGCCGTTGTCCGGTCCACCCGCTTGCGCCATGTCGGGACGGCCGCCGCCGCCCTTGCCGCCCAAGGCTTCCGCTGCCACCCGCACCAGATCCACCGCATTGATGCGCGCAGTGAGATCGTCGGTGACGCCGGCGACAATGGAGGCCTTGCCATCCGCCGCCGTGACAAAAGCGACCACGCCTGATCCGATCCGCTTCTTAGCCTCGTCAGCTAAACTCTTCAGATCCTTCGGCGCCACGCCTTCTACCAACCTCAAGTCAGTTCCGACTCCACCAATAACCCTGGACGTAGCGCCTGACACCTCAATTCCTAAAGAAATATTGCCTGTCGAGGCAGATACACCGCTCAGGGCCAACTGCTTCTTGGCTTCCGCCAATTCGCGTTCCAGTCTGCGGCGCTCATCCGCCAGCTGCGCCACGCGGCCAGCCAATTCGCCGATCGGTGTCTTGATCGCGGAGGCGGCTTCGCGCGCGATTTCCGCCTGGCCCGCCAGATAGCGGCGGGCATGTTCGCTTGTCAGCGCCTCGATGCGGCGTACGCCCGCCGCCACCGCGCTCTCCGACAGGATGGTGAAAAGCCCGATATCGCCCAACCGGTGCACGTGGGTGCCGCCGCACAATTCCACCGAATAGGATTTGTCGGCTTCCAGATCGCTGCCCATGGAAAGCACGCGCACTTCCTCGCCATACTTTTCGCCAAACAGGGCTTCCGCGCCCGCGGCAATCGCCTGGTCGGTCGCCATCAGCCGGGTGGTGGTGTCGGAATTCTGCCGGATCACCGCATTCACCTGGGCCTCGATCTTCTCCAACTCTTCCGGCGTCACCGGCTTGGGATGGGAGAAGTCGAAACGCAGACGTTCCGCCGTGACCAGCGAGCCTTTCTGGCTGACGTGAGAACCCAGCACGCGCTTGAGGGCGGCATGCAACAGATGGGTGGCGCTGTGATTGGCGCGGGTGGCGCGGCGACGCTCCTGATCCACTTTCAGGTCCACGGCATCGCCGGGCGCGATGCTGCCTTCGGTCACCCGCACGCTATGGACATGCAGCGCGCCCAGCCATTTCTGGGTGTCGGTGACCTGGCCCTTGGCCTTGGGCGATGAGATATGCCCGGTATCGCCGGCCTGGCCGCCGGATTCGCCATAAAAAGGCGTCTGATTGGTGACGATCTCCACCGCATCGCCGGCATTGGCCGCCATCACCCGGCCGCCATCCTTGAAGATGGCTTGCACCACGCCTTCGGCCTCTTCGGTGTCATAGCCCAGGAATTCCGTTCGGCCGACCTCGTCCAGCACCGCGAACCATTGCGCTTCGCTGGCGGCTTCGCCCGAGCCGGTCCAGGAGGCGCGCGCCTCCTGTTTCTGCTTTTGCATGGCGGCCGAGAAGCCTTCACTGTCTACCGTGATGCCGCGCGCGCGCAGGGATTCTTCCGTCAGGTCCAGCGGGAAACCATAGGTATCGTAAAGCTTGAAGGCGACTTCGCCCCTGAGCCGATCGCCTTTCTTGAGGCCGACACTGGCTTCGTCCAACAGTTTGAGGCCGCGCGCCAGCGTCTCGCGGAAGCGGATCTCCTCCAGCTTCAAAGTTTCGGCGATCAGGCCCTCGCCGCGTTGGAGTTCGGGATAGGCCGAACCCATTTCGGCCACCAGCGCCGGCACCAGCCGGTGCATCAAGGGATCCTTGGTGCCCAGCAGATGCGCGTGACGCATGCCGCGGCGCATGATCCGGCGCAGCACATAGCCGCGGCCTTCGTTGGACGGCAGCACGCCGTCGGCGATCAAGAAAGACGTGGCGCGCAAATGGTCGGCAATGATGCGGTGGCTGAAGGTTGCCTCGCCTTGGCTTTCCACGCCGCTGGCCGATTCCGACGCCGCGATCAGATGGCGGAACAGGTCCACGTCATAATTGTTGGTGACGCCTTGCAGGATGGCGGCGATGCGCTCCAGCCCCATGCCGGTATCGATGGAAGGCTTGGGCAGGTCGAGACGGGTGTTTTCGTCGATCTGCTCGAACTGCATGAAGACCAGGTTCCAGAATTCCAGGAAGCGATCGCCGTCTTCGTCGGGCGATCCCGGCGGGCCGCCGGCGATAGATGGGCCCTGGTCGAAGAAAATTTCCGAGCAATAGCCGCAAGGACCGGTCGGTCCCATCGCCCAGAGATTGCTCTCATGGCCGATGATCTTGTCGTCGGAAAGCCCTGCGATTTTTTTCCAGAGCTGACGTGCCTGGTCGTCGGTGTTGTAGATCGTGACCAGCAGGCGGTCCCTGGGCAGACCGATCACCTTGGAAACGAAATCCCAGGCAAAGGTGATCGCTTCTTCCTTGAAGTAGTCGCCGAAGGAAAAATTCCCCAGCATCTCGAAAAAAGTGTGGTGGCGGGCGGTATAGCCGACATTGTCCAGATCGTTGTGCTTGCCCCCGGCGCGGACGCATTTCTGCACCGTGGTGGCCCGGCTGTAGGGGCGCTTTTCGGCGCCCGTGAACAGGTTCTTGAACTGGACCATGCCCGCATTGGTGAACAGCAGGGTCGGGTCGTTGCGGGGCACCAGCGGCGAGGAGGACACCACGGTATGGCCGCGGTTTGCGAAGAATTCCAGGAAACCGCTGCGGACGTCGGAAAGGCTTTTCATGGGGTCAGGTTGTAACGGCTCGAAAAAGCCATGTCACGCCTAGCTTTCCTTATGAGCAGAGCGAATTAGGAAAGCTGGCGCCCGACGAGCGAAGCGAGGAGCGACCCTAGCTTTCCTTATGAGCCAAGCGAATTGGGAAAGCTGGCGCCCGACGAGCGAAGCGAGGAGTGACCTTGGGTATTTGCCGCCCTGATCCTCGAAAAACAGAGGGCGCTCCCCATTCACAGGGAGCGCCCTCCGCCGAGGAGTTGAGTTTGGCTAAAACTCAACTTTTGGGGAAACCTGCATCAATCTTCGTCCGCCTCCGCCTTTTCGCTTGCATCGAGCACCAGGTTCTGGCCGATCTGGCCGGCATTGGCGCGGATGGCTTGCTCGATCTTGTCGGCGATGTCGGTGTTTTCGGTGAGGAAGGTCTTGGCGGCTTCGCGGCCCTGGCCGATGCGGCTGCCGTCATAGGAATACCAGGAGCCCGACTTCTCCACGATCCCGGCCTTGACGCCCAGATCCACTAGTTCGCCGACCTTGGAAATGCCGACGCCATACATGATGTCGAACTCGACCTGCTTGAAGGGCGGGGCCACCTTGTTCTTGACCACCTTCACGCGGGTCTGGTTGCCCACCACTTCGTCGCGGTCCTTGATGGCGCCGATGCGGCGGATGTCGAGACGCACCGAAGCATAGAATTTCAGGGCATTGCCGCCGGTGGTGGTTTCCGGATTGCCGAACATGATGCCGATCTTCATGCGAATCTGGTTGATGAACAGCACGATGGTGTTGGACTTGGAGATCGAAGCGGTCAGCTTGCGCAGCGCCTGGCTCATCAGCCGCGCCTGCAGGCCGGGCAGGGAATCGCCCATCTCGCCTTCCAGCTCGGCCTTGGGCGTCAACGCCGCGACCGAGTCGATCACCACGATGTCGACGCCACCGGAGCGCACCAGCGTGTCGGTGATTTCCAGCGCCTGTTCGCCGGTGTCTGGCTGGGAGATCAGCATCTCGTCAATGTCCACGCCCAGCTTCTTGGCATAGACGGGGTCCAGCGCATGTTCGGCGTCCACATAAGCGGCGGTGCCGCCCTTCTTCTGGATCTCGGCCACCACGTGCAGGGCTAAGGTGGTCTTGCCCGAGGATTCCGGGCCATAGACTTCGACCACCCGGCCGCGCGGCAGCCCGCCAATGCCCAGCGCGATGTCCAGGCCCAGGCTGCCGGTGGAGACCGCATCGGTCGCCAGGCCCAGGTCCCGGCTGCCCAGCTTCATCACTGAACCCTTGCCGAACGCCCGGTCGATCTGGCTCAGCGCCGCCTCAAGGGCGCGCTTGCGATCGTTATTCTGTTCTTTGCCCACCACCCGTAAAGCCGCCTGTGACATGGAAAAACTCCCTCGGTTATTCCACAGCGCCCGCTGATCCCCAAGCGAATCCGGCGGCGGGTGGAGAATTAAAACGTACACACTTTGTTCTCTTTGGCAAGATACAGTCTAACGTACTGATATTGTGTCATAATACTATATGTTGTTCTCTGGACGTTCTAAGTCCCTTCCCAAGGCCATCTCGCCACGCTTAGAGTCGGTTCCAACAACAAATTCGGGGATGAGCGATGGGTGGAATCAGAACGACGGCTTTGGGCTTGGCGGCGGCTTTGGTGATGGTCCCGACCGCCAACGCGGCATCCTGGATGACCCTGACCTCCACCTCGATCAAGGATGGGATGCGCATTCCGGTGCGCTTTGGCGGCGACGAT
>DATHLY010000154.1:0-2824 GCA_035487655.1 Rhizomicrobium sp.
CCCGCCGGGTAGGCGCCGTGGCGCGGCGCTTTTACGAAGAATTGCCGGCGGCATTGATGGGACGCGAAGCGCCCCAGAATCTGTCGGCCCGCGAACGCGCTAGCCAGCGCTGGAAGCGGACGATTCATTGACCTTCCTCTCCCCTTGAGGGAGAGGACGCAAAATCTTGCACTTAGCAGAGCGTATGCGGAGCTAAGTGCTTAGATTTTGCTAGGTGAGGGGTACGTGGCTCCAAACTCACCCCTCACCTGAAAAATCAATGGGTTGAGCGTCGCTGCGCTCCGCTAACCCAATGATTTTTCTTCCTCTCCCTCAAGGGGAGAGGGAAGAAGGGGCAGACTTGGTAGTGAGCGACTCTAAGCCGCCTCACCCTTCATCAGTCGCGGCAGTTTCCCAACGTCTCCCCCCGCATGGCGCATGAAGAAGCGCCGCGCGGGCCCAATGGAATCGACAATCCCAAGCCCCAGATCGCGCAGATGCCGCAGGGGCGCGATGTCATTGGAGAAGAGTCGATTGAGCGCGTCGGTCGACGCCGCCAGCGCAAAGGAATCGAACCGCCGCCAGCGCTCATAGCGCTTGAGCGTATCCAGCGCCCCGATATCGCGACCCAGCCGCGCGGCATCAAGCAGGACTTCGGCCAATGCGGCCCCATCCTTGAGGCCCAAATTCAGGCCCTGCCCCGCGATCGGATGAATGCCATGGGCGCAATCCCCCGCCAGCGCGAAGCGCGGACGCACAAATTCCCGCGCCAGATGGAAGGACAAGGGATAGGACCAGCGCGGTCCCGCCGACCAGGTCTTTCCCAAATGTCCGCCAAAGCGCGCGGCCAGTTCCTGGTTGAATTCTTGCTCACCTAGCGCCAGTAGCGCCGGCGCCTTGGCTTTGGCTTCTGTCCATACCAGCGAGGAACGGTTTCCCGGCATCGGGAGTATTGCGAACGGGCCTGACGGCAGGAAATGCTCATAGGCCACGCCATTGTGCGGCTTGTCATGCTCGACCGTGGCGACGATGCCGGTCTGAGGATAGGACCAGCCGATGATTTGCATCTCCATTTGCGCGCGCAGCGCGGAGTCGCGGCCATCGGCGGCAATCACCACAGCGGCGGAAATCTCTTCACCATCGCCAAGCCGCGCCACCGCGCCGCCGGCGTTCATCGTTACCGATTCCACTATGGCCGGCGCCGCCAGCTCCAGATTGGGGCAGGATCCCACCGCGCCATGCAGGGCAGCGCGGATGTGACGGTTCTCGGCGATATGGCCCAGCGCATCCGCGCCCACTTCGCCGGCATCAAAATGCAGCGAGAAAGGTGAGGCCGATTTGCCCGCCCGACCATCGGTCACCAGGATCTCGCGGATCGGCTGGGCATGCGGCTCCAGCCGCTCCCACACGCCAAGCGCTGTGAGCATCCGCACGCTGGCATAGGCCAAAGCCGACACCCGGCCGTCGAATTCCGGCTCCAGCACCTTTGCCGGCCGTGTGGCATCAACAACCAGGGTTTTCAGGCCGCCTTGGGCCAGCGCCAGGGCCAAAGGCAGGCCCACCATGCCGCCGCCGCCGATCAGAACATCCACATGTCGCACGCGCCAAAATCCTTTGCCTAAATTCTATGCAAAATATCGACTTTGCATAATTTGCGGGCAGAAAGGCCTGCCTGTTTTTGAGTCACCGGCAGTCGACTTTTCGCCAAAAACCATTTTCTGCCAACCTCTTAGTCAGCCGCCCAGGAATTGGCCCGCTTCTTGATAATTCGTTAAAGCCGGGCGCTCGTCCGGCGCTGGCAATAACACGGAAGGACGGCAGATGAAGCTTATTACGGCGATCATCAAACCCTTCAAGCTCGACGAAGTGCGCGAATCTCTTTCCGCGCTCGGCGTCCAGGGCATGACGGTGACTGAGGTCAAAGGCTATGGGCGGCAAAAGGGGCATACGGAGATCTATCGCGGCGCGGAATATGCCGTGAGCTTCCTGCCCAAGCTCAAAATCGAAGTGGCGGTAAAGAGCGAGATGCTCGACGCGGTGGTCGACGCGATCACTTCGAAGGCAAAGACCGGCCAGATCGGCGACGGAAAGATTTTCGTCACGCCGCTCGAGCAGGTCGTGCGAATCCGCACCGGCGAAACGGATGGCGACGCGCTGTAGGCCGCAAGGCTTAAGCCGTCCAAAAGGGGACTGAAATGATGAGAATTGAGAAATTGAAGAAAGCGGGACTGAAGGCGTCCTTGGCGACACTTGCCAGTCTTGGCGCGCTCGCTCTGACCGCCGGTGGCGCGTATGCCGCAACCAAGGATCCACTGAATTCGGGCGACACCGCCTGGATGATCACCTCCTCGGCCCTGGTGCTGATGATGACCATTCCGGGCCTTGCCTTGTTCTATGGCGGCATGGTGCGCAAGAAGAACGTGCTGGCGACGCTGGCGCAAAGCTTCGGCGCCACCTGCATCATCACGGTGTTGTGGATGATCATCGGCTATTCGATCGCCTTCACGACGAATCCGAATGCCGGCACCAACAACTGGATCGGTGGCTTCAGCTATCTGTTCCTGGCGCCGATGGGTCTGAATGCGGTGTCCAGCCTGGCCGGCACGATCCCGGAATCGGTCTACATGTTCTTCCAGATGACATTCGCCATCATCACCCCGGCTCTGATCGCCGGTGCCCTGGCGGACCGCATGAAGTTCTCGGCCTTCATGTGGTTCATGGGCCTGTGGCTGCTGTTCGTCTATTGCCCCATCGCCCACTGGGTGTGGGGCGGCGGCTGTCGCGATTTGGGTCGCGGCCGCAGCCATGCCGGCATTGTAGCCGGCCGTGACGGCGGAGCCGGCAT
>DATHLY010000155.1:0-8651 GCA_035487655.1 Rhizomicrobium sp.
CCTCGACACTGGGTTGCCAGGAAAACAGCTTTACCGACAGATTGCCGTCGATCCGCACTTCTCTTCCCGAGCGATGAGAAAGATAGCGTCCCAGGGGCCCGCGCATCTGGTTCCAGTCCAGGAAATAGAGCGTGACCACGGCCGCAAATAACACCGCCAGCAGCGTGATGCCGCTCCATTTGAGGAAGCCGCGCCATGTGAAGCGAAAATCCCGGAAGTCCGAGACAATCCGTTCGCGCACCGCTTCGCGCGACCAGCGATCATCAAACTTGCCCGCATGCGGGGTGGCGAACATGACAATTCAACTGCTTAACGGCTCCGTTTCGCTAACGTCCCAAGTCGCTCCGCGGCTTCCGGAGTTGCGAACGTTTTGATCATGGAACTTATGGAACCAGCCGCTTAGCGGGGTTCTTGATACAGACCCAGGATGTTCCCGCCCGGATCGCGGAAACGCGCGGTGATTTCGGGCGCATCGGCGCCGATGGGCTGGACGATTTCCCCGCCATGCACGGCAATCTGCGCCAGAGTGGCCTCGGCATCCGCAACCATGATGTAGATCAGCAGGCCAGGGGCGGCTGGCCGCCGCCCCTCGACAAAGGCGCCGCTCACCGCGCCGCTTGTGTCGTCAAAGGCGGTGCGGCCATCCCCGCGGCGGCGCACGGTCCAGCCGAACACGTTCTGATAAAAATCCGCCGATCGCGCCGGATCGGCGGCGGGCATTTCGACATAACAGATCCTGCCGTCCGCGTTCATCGCACCCTCCGCTGATCTTACCTTATTCCAGCATTGCAACGGGCCCCAATCCATAGCTATTGCCCTGGAAATTATGAAGCCTGCGGCGCGGGACGCCCCCTAGGGGCCTGAGATTGCTGGGCCGTGCCAGGAAAAAAGGGCCGGCGAAACATAGAGGCCCCCCACCACGTTTCCCTGGGTGCAACTTTCTTCACGGCTGCTACCTTTGGGAACCCGGACGGAACTTCCGCAATATTCGCAGGTCCGGGACGCATTCGGGGAAGCCGTGCATCGCCTGACCGCCTGGACCCTCCTGAAAGAAGGCATCATTGCCTTTATAGACGACAGCGCCCTGACCCGCGGCGCGGCCATTGCCTTTTACGCCGTGACCGCCATCGCGCCCGTGCTTTTCATCATGACAGCCATCGCCGCCCTGTTCCTTGGCCAGGATGCGGCCAGCGGTGCCGTGCATCGCCAGTTGACCCGCATCATGACCTCGGAGAGCGCCGATCTGGTGCAGCTCGCCATACTGCACTTGCGCAACGGTACGCACACCTTGGCGGGCAGCCTGATTGGCATTGTCGCCCTGGTGGTGACGGCATCCGGCTTCTTCACCGAGATCGAGGATGCGCTGAACGTGATTTGGAAGGCGCCCCGGCACGAATCCTACTTCTATCAGCTCCTGCGCGGGCGGGTGTTGAGCCTGGCGCTGGTCGTCGGTCTGGGCGTCCTGCTGCTCGGCTCCATGGTGCTGGCCACCGCAATCCGGCTGTTGGGGCATATTTTGGACCGCTATACCGAGATCGGCGGCCCCGTGATCTCGGCAGTCAATCTCAGCGTTAGCTATGTGATCGCCTCGCTGATTTTCGCTGCCATATATAAGGTATTGCCCAATGCAAGGCTGCTGTGGCGCGATGTGCTGGTGGCAAGCTTCGGCACCGCGCTCTTGTTCGAAGCGGGCCAGACCGTGATCGGCTATTACTTGGCCAATTTCATCACCGCCAATATCTACGGCGCGGCGGGGGGAATCATCGTGCTCTTGGTTTGGGTCTACTATTCGGCCCAGATATTCCTGCTGGGGGCGGAGTTCACCAAGGTCTGGGCCAGCCATTATGGCAGCCGGACGAGCGAAAGGACGCCTAGCTAAGGC
Organism: Rhizomicrobium sp.; assembly: GCA_035487655.1. Taxonomy (GTDB): domain Bacteria; phylum Pseudomonadota; class Alphaproteobacteria; order Micropepsales; family Micropepsaceae; genus Rhizomicrobium. The sequence goes on from DATHLY010000155.1 coordinate 1,883, forward strand.
TTGCGCTTCTCGCGACAGCGTCCAGAGGGATTCGTAACATTTGTACGCCTTTCTGCGCCCCGTTTGACCCCTACGCCATCATGGTTGAAGGGCGGATATACTTTGCAAAGAAGGCCTTGCCGGAACTGCACGGCAGTCCGCCAATTTGCGCCGTTGGCAATGACCTCGCCTTTTCCTAAAAGTTGATCCCGGTTCTGCCGGAACGCTGCCGTGCTGTCCTTCGTCCGCCTTTCCCTGCGCCGCCCCTACACCGCCGCCATCACGGCGTTGCTGATTGCGCTGCTTGGCGTCCTGTCGGTGACGCGGATGATCGTGGACATCTTTCCTGTCATCGACATTCCGGTTGTGCTGGTGGTGTGGAACTACCCCGGCCTGTCGGCCACCGACATGGAGCGGCGCGTCATCCTGATCAGCGAGCGCGCTTTCTCCACCACCGTAAACGGCATCAGCCGCATCGAGTCCCAGGCCATTCCCGGCGTGGGATTGCTAAAAATCTATTTTCAGCCGGGTTCGGATGTGGGCGCCTCCATCGCCCAGATCAATGCCGTGAGTTCCACCGTCATTCACAATGTGCCGCCCGGCATGTCGCCGCCCACCGTTATCCAATACAACGCCGCCAATGTGCCGGTGGTGCAGATGACCATCTCCAGCAAGACTCTGCCCGAGCAGCAGCTGGCCGACTATGCGCTGAACTTCATCCGCATAAAGCTCTTCACCATTCCGGGCCTGTCCTCGCCCGCGCCATTCGGCGGCAAGACCCGGCAAATCATGATTTATGTTGATCCGGCCAAACTCAACGCCAAGGGGCTATCCGCCGGGGCGGTATTAGGCGCGCTGCAGAATTCCAACGTGATCGTGCCAGCGGGCACCGCGCGGCTGGGCGCTCACGAATATAATGTGTCACTGAATTCCAGTCCCGAGGCGGTGGAGGAGTTCAAGAACATTCCCATTGGGGTGGTGAACGGCGTGCCGGTGTTGCTGGGCGATGTGGGGACGGTGAGTGACTCCTATGCTGTCCAAAGCAATATCGTGCATGTCGACGGCAAGCGCGCCACCTATCTCGCCATCCTCAAGCATGCCGACGCCTCCACCCTGGCGGTGGTGGATTCCACCCGCGAGATGCTGCCGCAAATCCAGGCGGCGGCGCCCAAGGGCATGGAGCTGAGGCTGGATTTCGACCAGTCGGTCTTCGTGCGCGCCGCCGTCACCAATGTGGTCCGCGAGGCGGTGATCTCCTCCATCCTGGTGTCGCTGATGATCCTTCTGTTCCTGGGCGACTGGCGCAGTACGGTGGTGGTGTCGCTGTCCATCCCGCTCTCCATCGGCGCAGGCCTGATTGGGCTGCTTCTCACCGGCCAGAGCATCAACCTGATGACCCTGGGCGGACTTGCACTGGCCATCGGCCTATTGGTGGACAATGCCACCGTCACCATCGAAAACATCCACCGCAACCAGACATTGGGAAAGGGTTTGACGCGGGCCATCTTCGACGGCTCCGCTGAGGTGATCCAGCCGCTGACGGTGGCAACCTTGGCCATTTGCATCGTCTTCTTCCCTGTCATGCTGCTGGAAGGCCCGGCGCGCTTTCTGTTCATCCCGCTGGCCATCACCGTGGTCCTGGCGATGATCGCTTCCTACCTCCTCTCCTTCAGCGTGGTTCCGGCATTCTCGCGCTACCTGCTCACCGATCACGTCCATCAGGAAGGCGAAGGCAAAGGACTATTCGGCTTCTTCGAGCGCGGCTTCATCCGACTGCGCGAGGCATATGGGCGCGGCCTGAAAGTGGCGCTGGACCAGCGCATATTCATCCTGACCTGCGCCGGACTGGTCCTGCTCTTGAGCGGTGGGCTGTTCACCGTGATCGGTACCGATTTCTTCCCCACCGCCGATGTCGGCATCATCAAGCTGCATTACCGCGCGCCGCCCGGCACCCGAATCGAGCAGACGGAAAAGCTGGTGCTGGATGTGGAGCGACATATCCGCGAAATCATTCCGCCGGCGGAACTGCACACCATCAACGACATGATCGGCCTGCCGATCTATTACAACCTGGCACTGGTACCGACCGACAATGTCAGCGGCATGGATGCGGAAATCTTGATCCAGCTTGCCGAAGGCCACCGGCCTTCCGTCGATTTCATGCGTGAGATGCGCCGCCAGTTGCCGTCCACCTTCCCTGGCTCGACTTTCTATTTCCAGACCGCCGACATTGTCAGCCAGGTGTTGAATTTCGGCCTGGCGGCGCCGATCGATGTGCAGATCCAGGGCGCCGACATCAACAAGTCCTACGACATCGGCAAGACGCTTCTGGCATCGATGGAGAAGGTTCCCGGTGTGGCGGACGCCCATATCCAGCAGGTGATGATCTATCCGGGCCTCAAGATAAATGTCGACCGCCAGCGCGCCATCGAAGTCGGCCTATCCCAGCGCGACGTGAGCAACAACATGCTGACCGGGCTTTCCTCCAGCGCGGGCGTGTCACCCTCCTTCTGGCTGAGCCCCGTCAATGGCGTGAACTATTTCGTGGCGGTGCAGATGCCCCTGCCCCAGGTCTCCACCGTCTCCCAGTTGATGAATATGCCGATGGCTGGCGCGCTCGCGCCCGCCAACCCGCTGTCCGCCGCCCCCGGCGCGCCGACACTCAGGCTGTCGGATATCGCCAGCGTGGCGCCTTATACCGACATGGAATCCATCAACCATTATACCGTGCAGCGGGTGATCGATGTGGATGCCAATATCGACGGCCGCGACCTGGGCGGCGTTGCGGCCGACATCCAAAAGGCGATCGCCAAGATCAAACCATCCCTGCCCGCCACCACCGCCATCACCATCCGCGGCCAGAATGAAGTGATGAACACCGCTTTTGGCGATCTCGGCCTTGGCTTGATCCTGGCGGTGATCCTGGTCTATGCCCTGCTGGTGGTCCTGTTCCAGTCCTGGGTCGATCCGCTGATTATCATGATGGCGGTCCCCGGCGCGCTGGTTGGCATTCTTTGGATGCTGGCTTTGACTGGAACCACCATCAATGTGGAGTCGCTGATGGGCGCCATCATGTCGGTGGGCATTTCAGTGTCCAACTCGATCCTGGTTGTCAGCTTCGCCAACGACGTCCGCGCGCGCACGGGGATGGGCGCGCTGGAAGCGGTGATCGAGGCGGGCCGCACTCGCCTTCGCCCCATCCTGATGACCGCTTTTGCGATGATCCTGGGCATGATCCCCATGGCGCTTGGCCTGGGCGAAGCGGGCGAGCAGAATGCGCCGCTGGGCCGGGCGGTGATCGGAGGCCTCATCCTGGCGACCTTCGCCACCCTGTTCCTGGTGCCGATCGCCTATATTCTCTTACGGAAGAAGCCGCCTTCGCTGCAGACCCTCGACAAGCGCTTCGAGGAAGAGATTGGCGGCAATGGAGTGGAACAACATGGTTGAGTGGAACCCGGGCGGCGACAACCGCTTCCGCCGCGGGGCAATCCTGGCGCTGGTCGCCGCGGCCGTTGTCGCCGTGTTGGTGGTGGTCGTGCGCCATCTCAGCCTCTCTTCCGCCCGCGCCGATCTGGATCAGGCCGCAGCCAAGGGTCCTGTCGTTCAGGTGGTGGAAGCAGGCAGCAGCGCGGCGCTGCAGAAGGTCACGGTATTGGCCAGCGTCACGCCCTATCAACAGGCCACGCTTTACGCCAAAGTCAGCGGCTATCTTTCAAAAGTGCTGGTGGACAAAGGTGACGCCGTCACGGCAGGCCAGCTGCTCGCCACCATCGAATCCCAGGAGACTGACGCGCAGTTCAACAGCGCCCGCGCCGACCTCGCCAACAAGCAGCGCATCGCCCAGCGCTATAACCAGCTCCTGCGCCAGAACGCGATCGCCGCCCAGCAAGCCGACCAGGCCGATGCCGATTCCCGCGTCGCCAAGGCAACGCTCGACCAATTTGCCACGCTCAAATCCTATCAGCGGCTGGTGGCGCCCTTCGACGGCCGCGTGACGGCGCGCTTCGCCGATCCCGGCGCTCTGGTGCAGAACGCCACCACCAGCCAGACCGCGGCGCAGCCGGTGGTCACCATCTCCGACGATACAAGGCTGCGCATCGACGCCTATGTACAGCAGGATGTGGCGCCCTTCGTGCATGAAGGCGACAGTGCCGAGATCGTGGACGCCGCCAACACCGGCCGCTCGGTCAGCGCCAAAATCACCCGCGTGGCCGGCCAGCTCGATCCTCGGACTCGCACCATGCTGGTGGAAGTGGTGCTGGACAATCGCGAAAGGTTCCTGTTGGGCGGCAGCTTTGCCTACATGACCCTGCATGTGCCGGTGTCCAGCGCCACCCAGGTGCCGGTGGGCGCGCTGGTCACGCGCGGTAACGACCAGTTCGTCGCCGTGGTGGGCTCGGATTCCCGGCTGCATTACGTCAAAGTGGTGGTGGCTTCGACTGACGGCGACACAGTCGCTCTGGCGGGCGGCATCAAACCCGGCACGCGGCTGGCCGTGGACCTTCCCGCCGAAGCCAGTGACGGCACCCTGGTCAACCCGGTGAAGTCAGCGGCGGGAAAGTAGGGACGGCAGTCGCGTTGCGTCGAACAACTGCAAGTCGCAATGACCGGCGGCAACATGTGCCAGACAGTCAGTGTGGGTTGCAGTTTCTCCGTATGCAAACTTGTGCGGGCGATTGCGTCCACAGGCCTCTCTCGAATCTTTACCTTTGATTAATGCCCGCGTCGCAGGCTGGTGCCCTCGGATGGGGGGGCTCCCGTGGCGGACCAGAAGCAAAGAAGACTGTCGGTCGACGACAAATTCGCCGACGACCTGGATGTGCTGGCCACATTTCTCGATCCCCATCCGGCAGCGCGCTCCAAGACGACAAGCCCCGATGCGCAAGGGCTGTGGTCGTGGCGCCAGACATTGGCATTCGTCCTTGTCGCCTCACTGATCGGTTGGTCGGTGGTGCTTGGCCTGGTTTATTTGCTGGACAGCCTTTTCTGATCGCCTGTCCAAGCATGGGCGCACAGCCGCTAATGATGGAATGCGTTGCCGCAGGCATTCATCACGACATCCATGCGGATCGGTTTGGCAAAAAAGAAACTGTCCGGCACCTGTTTTTGCTTGTCGGGGGGATTGGCCGAGCAGTAGATCACCATCATATCCGGGTGATTGGCGCGGTATTTCTCCGCAATGTCCCATCCCGTAACGGAGCCGGGAAGCCGGATGTCGGTAACGAGCAGATGGACCTGGCCTCCCTGCTCCAGCCACGAGAGCGCCTGCTCTCCTGTGGTCAATTCAACGACTTCCCAGCCTGATTCCGCCAGGGCATCGGCCAATTCCATGCGGAGGAGCCCCTCGTCCTCGACCACCACGGCCACAAGTTGTTCTGTACACACGGATGCGGCCCGGTCGCTAAAAATATGTCGAAGTGGAGGGAACGCAGGCCGGCTCCCGCGGTTCCACACTAAGTTGAGTTGCAACCAAGCCTGAACGAGCCCACATTCAAGGATGCACCGGGGAAACATCGTGTCCGAAAATGCCAGTGCCACCGCCGGCGTCACAGATGTTCATGCCTTCACTCTCGACAGCTTTGCCGAGCTTGTTGGCACAGACAAGCTGGCGTCGTTGACGGATCGAGGCGACTTTTTCCGCGCGCTTGTCGAATCCTTGCCGGTCGCGGTCTATGCGACCGACGCCAAAGGCCGCATAACATATTTCAATGGGGCCGCGGCGAAACTCTGGGGCCGCGCGCCGAAGCTGGGCGAAGACTGGTGGTGCGGTTCCTGGCGGCTGTTCTGGCCGGACGGAAAGCCGATGGCGCATGAGGAATGCCCCATGGCCATTGCGATTAGGACAGGCAAAGCGGTTCGCGGATATGAAGCGATCGCCGAGCGGCCCGATGGAAGCCGGTTTCCGTTCATCCCTTATCCCACACCCCTGTTCGATTCGTCGGGAAGGTTGACCGGCGCGGTGAACATGCTGGTGGACATCACCGACCGCAGCAATGCGGAACTGGCTTCACGGCATCTGGCGGCCATCGTGGAATCGTCGGAAGACGCCATCATCAGCAAAACCCTGGACGGGGTCATCCAGACCTGGAATGCGGCGGCCGAGCGCATGTTCGGCTACACCGCCCCGGAAATTGTGGGGAGATCTGTGCTTCTCCTCATTCCGCCGGAGCGGCATCACGAGGAGGACGAGATCCTGGGCCGCCTGCGCCGCGGCGAACGCATCGAACATTTCGAGACGGTGCGCCGCACCAAGGATGGCAGACCGCTCGACATATCGCTGACGGTATCGCCGGTGAAGGACGGCGCGGGAAATGTCATCGGCGCCTCGAAAATCGCCCGCGATGTCTCGGTTGAGAAACGCGCGCGCCGGCAGCTGGAAATCCTTTATCGGGCCTCGAAGGAGATTTCCCGCGACCTCAACCTCGAACGCGTGGTGCAGACGGTCACGGACCTTGCAACCGAAGCCTGTGGCGCGAAATTCGGTGCATTCATCTTCAATGTCGTCAATGGAAGCGGCGAGTCCAATATTCATTTCAGCTTGTCGGGCGCGCCTCGGGAGTCCTTCGAAAAGCTAAGAATGCCGCGCAAGACCGCTCTCTTCGCCCCGACCTTTGATGGCAAGGCTATCGTCCGGTCCGGCGACATACGCAAGGACCCGCGATACGGCTTGAACGGCCCGCATTACGGCACGCCAATGGGTCATTTGCCGGTGGTGAGCTATCTGGCGGTTCCGGTGATGTCGGTCGCCGGCGAAGTGCATGGCGGTCTCTTCTTCGGCCACGACAAGCCG
>DATHLY010000156.1:0-4099 GCA_035487655.1 Rhizomicrobium sp.
AGCTTAGCGACCCGTCGCAGTATGAAGGCTGCGACCTGCAATTCTACGCCCGCAACAAGACCGAGGACGCGCCGCGGGATCGTGGCGCGGTGATCGCGTTCCCGTCCTACGTGCTGCATCGCGTGACGCCTTGCATCAGGGGCACACGCAAGGCCATCGTGGCATGGACCACGGGTCCCCAATTCCGGTGACAGGTTTGCGGTGATGTCGCGATGGCCAATTTCAAGTCCCAGCCCCAGAATGTTGGAGGGCCGGTGGTGATCTGGAAGGATGTGTTCACGCCCATAGAATCGGGCATCCGCAAGTCCCCGGTGATCTGGGTCAGCGGGCTCCCATTCCGCTAAGTCATTGCCGTGGTTCAATCTGGTCCCAACTTGCTCTATCCCCTCCAGATTCCTATTTTTAACCCGCTTCGTTTCAGGATTTCCCCATGCCGCGTCCCGCTCTGCTCTGCATTCTCGACGGTTGGGGCTATCGGCCCGATCACGCCGAGGACAATGCGATCGCCGCGGCCGCTACGCCCAATTACACACGGCTGCTCAAAGAATGTCCGCATGCGCTTTTGGCCACTTCGGGCAATGCGGTGGGCCTGCCCACCGGCCAGATGGGCAATTCCGAAGTGGGTCACATGAATATCGGTGCCGGCCGCATCGTCGCCCAGGACCTGCCACGCATTGACGTCGCCATCGAGGATGGCAGCATGGCGCGGCGTCCCGTACTGCTCACATTGATCGAAAAAGCAAAGGCGAGCCGGGGAGCCGTGCATGTGATGGGGTTATTGTCGCCCGGTGGCGTGCATTCCCACCAGGACCATATCGCGGCCCTGGTGACGATTGTCAGTCAGGCGGGCGTGCCGGTCTTCGTGCACGCCTTCCTGGATGGCCGCGATACGCCGCCCAAAAGCGCCAAGGGCTTTTTGGAGAAATTCTTGTCCGACATTCACGGCCTGGCGGGTGTGCGGCCGGCAACGCTTTCGGGGCGCTACTACGCTATGGACCGCGACAAACGTTGGGACCGGGTGGAGAAGTGCTACGATGCCATCGTCGAGGCCAAGGGTCGCCGCTTCGACGATGTCATTGCCGCCCTGGATGCCTCCTATGCCGACGACGTCACGGACGAATTCGTGGTGCCCAGCGTGCTAGGCGATTATGCGGGGATGGAGGATGGCGATGCCTTGCTGTTCGCCAATTTCCGCGCCGACCGGGCGCGCGAAATCTCGACCGCCTTGTTAGATACGGGTTTTGACGGCTTTGCCCGCCGCCGCGTGGCCCATTTCAGTTCGGCCGCAGGCCTGACCGAATATTCCGACGCCTTGAAGCCGCTGATGGGCTCGCTGTTCCCGCCCGAAGACGTGCGCGAAACCCTGGGCGAAGTGATCGCCGAGCATCACATGAAGCAGCTGCGCATCGCGGAGACGGAAAAATACGCCCATGTCACCTTTTTCCTGAATGGCGGGCGCGAGGATCAGTTTGCCGGCGAGGACCGCATCCTGGTGCCCAGCCCTAAAGTTTCGACCTATGATCATAAGCCGGAGATGAGCGCCTATGAGGTCACGGAAAAGCTGGAAGAGGCTATCGCCAGCGGCAAATACAACCTGATCGTCTGCAATTATGCCAATCCCGATATGGTGGGGCACACCGGCGTGATGGATGCTGCCGTCAAGGCGGTGGTTGCGATCGATGAATGCCTGGGCCGGCTCACCGGCGCGCTGGAAAATGCGGGCGGACTGATGCTCCTCACCGCCGATCATGGCAATATTGAAATGATGCGCGATCCCAAGACCCATGAACCGCACACCGCGCACACAACCTTGGATGTGCCGATCATCGCCTTCGGCGCGCCCAAGGACACGCGGCTGGAAAACGGACGGCTGGCGGACGTGGCGCCAACCATGCTGGATCTGATGGGGCTCTCGAAGCCCGCCCTGATGACGGGGCACTCTCTTTTGGTAAGAGGGGCCCAGCTGGTGAGAGAGGCGTGAGGCGCGGCGGCACATACTTGTTGTCGCTGCTGCTGGTGGTCTCGCCGGCCTTGGCCAAAGTCGAGGGGAAGCCGAAGCGCGTGAATGTCGTGGTGCCCACTCCCCGGCCAGCGACACAAGCGCCGACGCAAGCCTCAAAGCAGGCTTCCGAGCCGGCCATCGACCTCAGCCAGGCACTCCCGGGAAAGGCAATGGCAAAATTGCCCTCCAGCGCGCAACAGCTAAAAAGCCTGTCATCGGAACTGAAGCAGGGGCAGCCGCAACTCGCTTCCGCCAAGGAGAAGAGCGATGCGCTGGCGGCGCAAGCCGGGGCGCTGCGGCAGAAACTGATCGCCACCGCCGCGCGCATCGAGAATCTGGAGCGGCAGAAGGCGGATACCGATGCCCGCATCCTGCAGCTTATGGCGGATGACGATCGCTTGAGCGCGGGTTTCGCCAGCGACCGCGTGGCGGTGACCAAACTGTTAGGCATTCTGGAACGGCTGCAGCATGACATGCCGCCCGCCTTGGCAATGCGGCCCGACGATGCCTTGGGAGCGGCGCGCGGCGCCATGCTGATCGGCGCGTCCTTGCCGCCCGTCTATGCCCAAGCGGCAAAGCTGTCGCGGCGCATCGAGGCCCTGAAACGCACCCGTCTGGCGCTGGAACAGCAACGGGCCCAGGCGGGCGAAACGGCGGCGCGGCTGAACGTCGCGCGGGCCGAGTTGGATGAACTTTTGGCGCAGAAGGAGAAGGAGGCCGCGACCGCGGCCGAGGCTTATGGAACTCTTAAGATCCAATTGGAAAAGGTTGCCCGAGAGGCCGCCGACTTCCAGGCGCTTTTGACCCGTGTCAAGGCGTTGCGCCAGGAGGCCGGCAATGCTGGGGGCGATGCCCAGAACGTAGTCACCGTTACCGCGCAAAATACCGGCCTGCCGGGGGTTTTGAGCCGCAATTCCTTGCTGGAACCCGTTGTAGGAGCCTTGGAAAACGGCAGTTCTGGCTTATCTTACGGCACCCAACCGGGGGCCCAGGTCATAGCACCGGCCGACGGGAAGGTCCTTTATGCCGGCCCTTACCATAAGAACGGACAAGTCTTGATCCTTGAGATCACCACTGGCTACGATGTGGTGTTGGCGGGACTGGGACGCGTGACAGTCAAGCCGAACGACCAGTTGTTGGCCGGCGAACCGGTCGGAACGATGCCCGCGGACCCGGTGGATGACCGGCTCTATTTCGAAGTGCGCCATGGCGGCCATGGCTTATCTCCCGCGCCGTGGTTGAAGTTGAATTCGCGCCCGCAAGTTGGAAAGGCGAACGGTACATGAAAAAGTTTGCTCTGATTGGCTTAGGCTTGGTGGCTGGATTTGGGGCGGCGACGTTCGCGCTGCCTGAAGCCAAAGGCGCCAATGACAGCTCCGCTTACGGCCAGCTCGATTTGTTCAGCGACGCGTTCGAGCGGGTGCGCGCCAACTATGTGCGCCCCGTCAAGGACAGCGAACTGATCGATGCCGCCATCCAGGGCATGGTCTCCAATCTCGATCCGCATTCCAGTTACATGGACTCCAAGATGTATGGCGACATGCAGATCACCACCAAGGGTCAGTTCGGTGGCGTCGGCATCGAAGTCACCCAGGAAGACGGGGTGATCAAGGTGATCTCGCCGATCGACGGCACGCCCGCCTCGCGCGCGGGCATCAAGACCAACGACCGCATCATCGGCATCGACGGCACCTCCATCGCCGGCCTGCAGCTCAATGAGGCGATCGACAAGATGCGCGGCGCCGCCGGCAGCAAGATCACGCTGACCATCGTGCGCGAAGGCGAAAAGAAACCGTTCGACGTCACCTTGCTGCGCGCCATCGTTTCGGTGGATGCGGCGACCTACCGGCGCGAAGGCGATATCGGCTATATCCGCCTGCCGGGCTTTAATGAGCAGACCGCCGACGGATTGGAAAAGGCGGTGCGCGACCTCAAGAAACAGATCGGGCCCGGCATCAAAGGCTATGTGCTGGACCTGCGCAACAATCCCGGCGGCCTGCTCGACCAGGCGATCCAGGTGTCGGACGATTTCCTCACCTCCGGCGAAGTGGTTTCCACCCGCGGCCGCCATGCCGAAGATACCCAGCGCTATGACGC
>DATHLY010000157.1:0-6678 GCA_035487655.1 Rhizomicrobium sp.
AACAGGCCGCAGGCAGCCAGCGGCAGCAAAAGCAGGATAAGGACAATCGCGCGCATCTCGAACCGGGGATGAAACAAGTTCTTTTACCCGGCTTACGCGGAAAAGGCGCGCATTTTTGCGTTGGCTCTCGAGGCTTCTGAGGGCACAAGCCGAACCGTCGTTAAATTGCTGTTAGATCGTCCCGACTTTCGCGGCACGATCCCTTTGGGCCTGCTCGATTTGCGCCTTTACGTCCGCAAGGCCCTTGACCAGCTCGGGATTGCTATTGAGGTGAAACACAGAGAGCAGGGCGCCTGCACATGCAAAGCCACAATCCGCTCCGCTCCGCGAGAGACCGGTGGCGGCGGAGTGGACCGTGGCGGGGGAGGAAAGCGCTGTGCCGGCGCCAGGAGGTCCCAGGCCGAGATCCGGCTCGTGCGGCGCCAAGAGCGACACCAGACCGATCCAGAATACCGCCCGGAAAATCATGTCATGCCCTTCTGTGTTCCACGCGAGAGAGCATGGCGCAGGGCAAGTTCCAGCCCGCTTAGAGGCATTTCTAAAATTGCAATTACCCCCCACCACTCCACGGAAGCGAAAACGCGAAGCTGACAGGATTGTTTCGTGTTGTTTCAAATAATGCGCGTATTTAATTCAAATTGTGGGAATGTGCAGCCAAATCTTGGAAAGGGCTGCGTCCATAAGGTCGCGGAAACCGCGTTAGGACGCGGGGGGCGTCGCAGCCGGCAGTGTAACGGTGGCGCAGAAACCTTCGCCCAGTTGGCTGTCCACCTCCAGCCAACCGCCATGCAATTCGGCGAAAGCCTTGACCAAGGTGAGGCCCAGGCCGGCGCCCTTGGCATGTTCGGCGCCTTCACCGTGGCCGGCATGCTCGAATGGCTCCAGGATACGCGCCAAATCTTCCGACGGCACGCCGCCACCATCGTCTTCCACCGTCACCGCGATTCCCACTTCGGTGGCGGCGGCCGAGAGGGTGATGCGCTTGCCGGTGGTGAATGTGACGGCGTTATCCAGCAGATTGTGGATCATGGCGGTAAACACAGCCTCGTCGGCATCGGCCATCAGCCCAACAGGGCAGTTGTCGGCATTGATGGCGATGCCACGCGCCGAAGCGCGCGGCAGGTAGACATCGCGCGCCAGCCACAAGATCGAGCCCGCATCCACCGGCATGCGGCGCAAGTCGTAACGCCCTGCCGAGATCTTGGTGAGGTCCATGATCTGGTTGATGATCTTGAGCAGATTGGCGCCGCCTTGGTGGATCAAACCGGCATATTCGCGAATCTGCCCGGGATTGAGATTGTCGGCCAAGGCCGCCATCAGGTCGGAAAAGCCCAGGATAGCGTTCAGCGGCGTTTTCAACTCATGTCCCATGGTGCGCAGCAGCGTCGTCTTGGCGCTATGCACTCTGGCGCTTGCCTGATCCAGCCGTGACGTCAGGTCGGCCAAATAGGAGCTTTGCATCTCGGCTTGGGCGCGGCTGTCGGCCAGAGCGTGCTGCTGTTCCTTGAGCGCGGTTTCGGCGCGGACCTTATCGGTGATGTCAGTGAAGACCATGATGCGTCCCCCATCGGGGCCGGCGCGGTCGCGAACCAGATAGGCTTCGCCGGTATTGGTGCGCAAGGTCACGGCGCCGGCGGGAGAACGGTGCTTCTGCAGCCGGCGTTCCAGCCACACTTCCGGGCTTTCTTCAAACACCATGCGGCCGCTATAGGCGACTGTGGCGCAGATTTCGGGAAAGGTCCTTCCGATCAGCTCGTCCAGAGTCTTGACGCCGCAGAGATGGGCATAGAGATCATTGGCCAGGATCAGCCGGTCATCGGCGTCATAGAAGGCAAAGGCTTCCGCCGAAAGCGCCACCGCCTCCTGCAGGCGCACGAGTTGGGCGCGCGCGACGGTGACGTCGGTCCAAAGCAGGATCGTGTGGCCTTGCGGGTTGCGGCGTGCCTTGATCTCGACCACGCGATGGTCGCGCAGCGCCACGTCGCGCGGGGCATATTCGTCGTCCTTGAGCTGCCGCACGCGCTGGGCGATGAAGGATTTTGCGCCACCCGCCAATGCGCTTGGCGCGATTTCGCCGCCTTCGATTTCCAGGCGGACGAGCTCCTCATAGCTTTTGCCGACCAGCGTCTCGCGCGAGGGAAAGGATCGGAAGAGATAGTTGAGGTGGGCATTGGCATAAAGCAGTCGGCCGGCGGAATCAAAAATGGTGATGGCGGTTCGCAACGAATCCAGCGCATGGAGCAGCGCTTTCGGGTCGTCCCGGCCTTGCTCGCGGCAAATATGCGCCTGTATGGCCCCGGCCATTTTTAGCCCTGTGCCTCCCCAGGCGGCCGATCATGCATGCCGGGCGTTGCGGATTGGTTAGGAGGGAGACAGTCCCTGTGAAAGCAGGGAACTTTTGCCGGGGGGACATGGAGCCCCGAATCGCGCCATCTTTCCTAACAAAGAATGAATCGCGCGCTTCTCAAATGCTTGTGAAGAGCTAAACGGCGCGTGAGGTGCTTCAGCATTCGTTAAGTCTAAGCGGTGAAACTGCCCCATAACGGTATCGCGGCGCGGGCCCATGGCGTTTCAGACAAGCAGTTTTTCAGATCCAAAGGCTCAGCGCCGGCGATTTCTCAGGATGCAGGCCACCAAGGCGGTCCTGGGGGGATTGTTGGCCCTGGCCTTTTTCAGCATGGTCGGTCCTCCCGATGCGGCCGAACTCATCGCTTTGAGCGGATTAATGATTCCGGCGGGTCTGGCGCTTCTGGTGCTGACACCGGTTTCGCTTTCCGCCTTGGAACAGATTGGGCTTGCCAGTTTTGCCGCCCTGATCGGTTATCTTGCCGTCCTCACCGGAGGCGTGGTGTCGCCGTTGGTGGTGTGGCTTGCCCTGGTTCCCGCTGAGGCGGCCTTGACCGGTGGCCGGTCTGCCGTGTTGCGTGCTGGCCTGGTCGCAGGTGCGGCCTTTCTGGCCGTGGTGGGGACCGAGGCGATGGGCCTTTTGCCCGCCTCTCGCCTCACTTTGCCGCTGTGGGAAATCTATGCCTGTTCGGTACTGACGGCCCTGATGCAGGCGGTGCTGATTGCCGTCGCGGCCCAGGATCGCCAGCGCGCTGCAGATGCCGCCGCCGCCGAAGGCACGGCCATGTACCGATTTTTGGCCGACAATGCCATGGACATGATCACCCGCCATTCTTCCGACGGGCGCATTCGCTTCGCCAGCCCCGCGACTTCGACCTTGCTGGGGCGGCTGCCGGAAGAGCTGACCGGCGCGGCGATGCAAGGCCTGGCGCATCCCGAGGATCTGAATGCCGTCCAGGCGGCATTGATGGAATCCAGTTATCACGGCCGCGCCGGTTCGGCCGAAGTCCGGTTGCGCCACCGCGATGGTCACTTCGTCTGGGCGGAAATTCGCTGCCGCCCGGCACAGGTGGGAATGGGTGAACCCGCCGATATCGTGGCGGTGACGCGCGACATCTCCGAACGCAAGAACCATGAATATGCGCTGGTCGAAGCGCGCGACGCCGCTTTGTCTGCCTCGCGGGCCAAGACGCGCTTCCTGGCCAATATGAGTCATGAGCTGCGCACGCCGCTGAACGCCATCATCGGCTTTTCGGAAGTGATGACGCGGGAGATGTTCGGTCCCCTGAGTTCGCGCTATCAGGAATATTCCCGCTTGATCCATGAATCGGGCGGTCATCTGCTCGATCTCATCAATTCCGTGCTCGACATGTCCAAGATCGAGGCCGGCAAGTTCGAACTGCATGAGGAATTGTTCGACCTGGAAGAGACGACGGAAAGCGCCGTACGCTTCCTGAAGATGCCGTCGGAGCGGGCGGGCGTGGCCGTCAAGCTGCAGATCGCCCCTAGTGCGCGACTGGTATTCGCCGACCGCCGCGCGGTGAAACAGATCCTGGTCAATCTTCTGTCCAATGGCGTCAAATACACGCCGCCAGGCGGCGAGGTGAAAGTGAGCGCCAGGACGCCGGAGGCCGGCCTTGGCATCGAGATCATTGTCAGCGATAGCGGCACCGGTATTTCCAAGGAAGATTTGGAGCGGCTGGGCAAGCCCTTCGAGCAAGTGGAAAATGCCGAAACCCGTGCCAAGGAAGGCACCGGTTTGGGTCTGGCGCTGGTCAAGTCGCTGGCCCAGATGCATGGCGGCAGCGCGCTGATTGAATCGGTGCTGGGCGAGGGGAGCACCGTGACGGTGCGGCTGCCTTTTGCGGCAGTGGACGCGAAGGGCGAACGCTTGACGACGGGAAAAATACTGCCTTTTAAAGCTGTGTCCTGAAACTTTCTTCTCCATGGCCGGGCTTGACCCGGCCATCCATAAAATGTCTCAACAAAGTTGGATGGGCGGCTCAGGGCCGCCCATGGTGATGAGTGGATGATGGTGACGCCTCGTTTGAAAGCTGGAATCTTTGTGCGCGCCTTGATCCGCCGGGTGCAGGTGGAAGGCGCCTCGGCCTTTGTGGTGCGCAGCGGCGCGGAGGAAGCGGGCGCCATCATCCTCAAGCTCGCCAAATTGGATGGCACGGTGCTGGTGCTCAACCAGGCACGCAATGCCAAGGGCGAGCTGGTCTGGGCCCGGCCGCTTGGTGACTTTGTGTCAGATGCGCGCGCTGGGGAATGGTGTGACAAGCAAGTGAAATTCGATCCAGATTTGTGGATTTTGGAGATCGAAGATCGCGCGGGGCGGGCTTTTGTCGACGAGCCAATCGTCTAGACTGGTTTGAGAATCGAATACCGGTAGGACGCATGACCCAGCAACAGGC
The DNA here is from genome assembly GCA_035487655.1 of Rhizomicrobium sp. Lineage (GTDB taxonomy): Bacteria > Pseudomonadota > Alphaproteobacteria > Micropepsales > Micropepsaceae > Rhizomicrobium. The sequence continues at coordinate 4,764 of DATHLY010000157.1, forward strand.
CCTCCAGCTTTTTCTTCCCCTCCTGATCATCCTGCCGGTGCTGTATCTGCGCATGCGCAAAATGACCAAAGCCCAGCCGCTGAAGCTGGGGCGGTTGTGGATCCGCCCCGCCTTCATCATGACCGCCGCTGTCCTGGTCGTGCTCCTGCCGCAGCCGGGCGGTCACGCCGTGCGGCATTTCCTGGCGCAGGATTGGGCCTGGCTGGCCCTGGCCGCCGGCCTGGGCGGCGCGGCGGGCTGGCAGTGGGGACGCACCATGGCGATCGAAGTTCATCCCGAAGACGGCACCTTGATGGCCAAGGGCGGCCAGGCCGCCATCCTGGTGATGGCAGCATTGATCCTGTTCCGCCTGGGCCTGCGCACCGGCCTCGGAATGGAGGCCAGCGCCTGGCATCTGGACATGCTTTTGATATCTGACGCCATGATCGTCTTCTCGGCCTTCTTGTTCAGCCTGCGTGCGGTGGAAATGTACCTGCGTGCCCAGCGCGTGATGGGGCAGGCGAAGGGAATCGTGCAGCTTTGAAGCTGGATGGGTTGGAAGGTTCGCCTTGCCGTAGCGGGCCGAGGCTGCTAACCCCCGCCCCATGAGCGAGCCAAAAGCGAGCGAAATGCCAAAGTGACCCGTACCCCCGCCAGCGAAGCCGCCCGAAGGCGTACCTTCGCCATCATCTCCCATCCCGACGCCGGCAAGAACACCCTGACCGAGCATCTTCTGCTGCTGGGCGGGGCGATCCACGCCGCCGGCCGGGTCAAGGCGCGGGGCGAGGCGCGGCGCGCCAAGTCCGACTGGATGAAGATCGAGCAGGAGCGCGGCATCTCCGTCACTTCGGCGGTGATGACTTTCGAGTACCAGGGTGCGGTGTTCAACTTGCTGGACACGCCGGGCCATGAGGACTTTTCCGAAGACACCTATCGCACCCTGACGGCGGCGGATTCGGCGGTGATGGTGATCGACGCCGCCAAAGGCATCGAAGCCCAGACCCGCAAGCTGTTCGAGGTCTGCCGGCTGCGCGACATTCCCATCATGACCTTTGTCAACAAGATGGACCGCGAGGCGCGCGATTCTTTTGAGCTGTTGGACGAGATTTCCGACCAGCTGCAGATCGAGACCGCGCCGATGATGTGGCCCGCCGGCATGGGGCTGAATTTCAAGGGCGTGTTCGATTTCCACAGCAAGTCTTTCCTGCCATTCAATGACGGCAGACTGGACGACGCGCTGAAAGCCAAGCTGGACGAGGATGTCGGTCTGGCGCGCGAAGGCTTGCCCAAATTCGATCTGGCCACCTATCGCGAAGGCCATCTGTCGCCGGTCTATTTCGGCTCGGCGCTGAAGAATTTCGGTGTGGCGGAATTGCTGGAAGCGCTGGCCGAATATGCGCCGCCGCCGCGCGCGCAAGCCGCGGTGGGCCGCGCGGCCCAGCCCGGTGACAAGGAAGTCACCGGTTTTGTCTTCAAGGTGCAGGCCAATATGGACCCCAACCACCGCGACCGGGTGGCGTTCCTGCGGCTGGCCTCGGGCGAGTTCAAGCGCAACATGAAGCTCAAACAGTCCGGCACCGGCAAGACCATCGGCGTGCACAATCCCATTCTGTTCTTCGCCAGTGAGCGCGAAACCGTGGACGAGGCCTGGCCCGGCGACATTATCGGCATTCCCAACCATGGCGTGCTCAGGGTGGGCGACACGCTGTCGGAAGGCGGGCAGGTGGTGTTCACCGGCATACCCAATTTCGCGCCCGAAATATTGCGCCGGGTGCGTTTGGGCGATCCCATGAAGCAGAAGCATCTGGCGCGCGCGCTGGAAAGTCTGGCGGAAGAAGGCGTCACCCAGGTGTTCAAGCCGGCCATCGGCGCGCAATGGATCGTGGGCGTGGTGGGCGCGTTGCAGCTCGATGTTCTGAAATCGCGTTTGGTGGCG
>DATHLY010000158.1:0-5553 GCA_035487655.1 Rhizomicrobium sp.
CCCGGCCGCGATTGCCAGCCTGCACCAGGCCGAGCCGCTGGCGCTGGCCGGTGGGCTGGGCTTTCTGGGCTTCTCCAATGTCCAGCTCAGGATTGCCAGCAAGACGCAGGTCGACACGGTCGCCATCGCCGATGCCATTGCGGCGCGCAAGGCGGCACGCAAGGCGCGTGATTTCAAGGAATCCGACCGCATCCGGGATGAATTGCTGGCCAAGGGCATTGTGCTCAAGGACGGGCCGGACGGAACGACCTGGGAGATCAAGCGGTGACACGCGAACGCCTCTTCATCTTCGACACCACCTTGCGCGATGGGGCGCAGACCCAAGGCGTCGATTTCTCCGTCGAAGACAAGCGCCAGATCGCACTGGCCCTGGACAGTCTGGGCGTGGATTACATTGAAGGCGGCTGGCCGGGCGCCAATCCCACCGACACGGCTTTTTTTGCCAATCGTCCGTCACTGAAACATGCGCGCTTGACCGCTTTCGGCATGACCAAGCGGGCGGGGCGCAGCGCCGCCAACGATCCCTCGCTGGCGCCGGTGCTGGAGGCATCAGTCGATGCCATCTGCCTGGTGGGCAAGACCAGCGCCTTTCAGGTCAAGGTGGCGCTGGAGATCTCGCCGGAAGAAAATCTGGACAATATCGCCCGCTCGATGGAAGCCATCCTCGACAGGAAGCGCGAGGCCCTGTTCGATGCCGAGCACTTCTTCGACGGCTACAAGGCCGATCCGGATTATGCCCTGTCCTGCATCAGGACCGCGCACCAATCGGGCGCCAAATGGATCGTGTTGTGCGACACCAGTGGCGGCACCATGCCGGAGGAAGCCTACGCCATTGTCAGTGCCGTGAAGGACAGGCTGCCCGGCGCGGCAATCGGCATTCATGCCCATAACGACACCGATCAAGCGGTGGCGGTATCCTTGGCCGCCATCCGCGCCGGGGCGCGCCAGGTTCAAGGCACGCTCAACGGTTTGGGCGAACGCTGCGGCAATGCCAATCTTTGCTCGCTTCTGCCCAATCTGCTTCTCAAACAGAATTTTGCCACCCAGTTTGAAACGGGCGTGACCCTAGACAATCTCAAGCAGATCACCCATGTCTCGCGGCTGCTGGACGAGATTTTGAACCGCGCTCCCGACCGCTATGCGGCCTATGTGGGGGCCTCGGCCTTTACGCACAAAGGCGGCTTGCATGTCTCGGCGGTGATGAAGAACCCCGGGACCTATGAGCATGTGCCGCCGGAAACGGTGGGCAACAAGCGCACCATGCCAGTTTCCTCCCAGTCCGGGCGCGCCAATGTCGCGGCCAATCTGGCGATGGACGGCGACAAGCCCGATCTCGCCCGCTTGTTGCACGACGTCAAGCACCGCGAATTTGAGGGTTACAGCTATGACGATGCCGCCGCGTCCTTCGAGCTTTTGGCACTGAGGCAACAGAAAAAACTGCCCCGCTATTTCACCGTGGAGCAGTACAGCGTCACGGTCGAAAGCGTGCGCGACGACGACGATCAGATGGTGTCTCAGGCCCGCGCCGAGGTTGAGCTGATCGTGGCGGGTGAGCGGATCACCAATACCGGCAGCGGCAACGGTCCGGTGAATGCGCTGGATGCGGCGCTGCGCAAGGATCTGGGCAAATACTCGCCCTTCCTGGCGGACTTGCGGCTGGTGGACTACAAGGTTCGCATCCTCACCACCGGCACCGAAGCGGTGACGCGGGTGACGGTGGAATCGGCCGACGGCAAGGGCAATCGCTGGTCCACGGTGGGCGTGTCGGAGAATATCGTGGATGCCTCCTTCGAGGCGCTGACCGATTCTATTGTTTACAAATTGCACCGGGACCGAGCGGCGGTTTAGGAATCGAAATCGATGAAGGTTTTTCAGGTGAGGGGTGAGTCAATTCTAAACGCACCCCTCACCAGCAAAATCTAAGCACTTAGCTTCGCAGGGCTTCGCTAAGTGCAAGATTTTGCGTCCTCTCCCTCAAGGGGAGAGGAATGACATTGCGGGGACTTGGTAACCTGCGACCCTAATTCCTCGCTGGCGCATTGAGCGCGCCTTCCAGAATCTCCAGTGCCGCTTCCGCGCCATCGGCCAGGTAATACAGCTTGAGGATCGTGTCCTTGGCAAAGCCAGCCTCGACCGTCTCGTGCAACATGGCGTCCAGGGCGTCGAAATAGCCGTTCACATTGACCACAATGATGGGCTTGGCATGCACCTCCAGCTGCGCCTCGACCGCCACTTCGAAAAATTCGTCAAATGTTCCCAAACCCCCCGGCAACACCAGAAAGGCGTCCGACATCTGCAGCATCAGCGCTTTGCGCTCCTGCAAATGGGGTGTCACGATCAGCTTTTCCTGGGGCGATACTTCCGGTTCCAGCGCCTGCAGGAATGCCGGCATGATGCCCTGGATTTCGCTGCCATTTTCCAGCGCCGCGCGGGCGACATCGCCCATCAAGCCAAGACCGCCTCCGCCGAAGACCAGCGAATAGCCCATTTTGGCGATCCCGGCACCGATCGCGCGCGCCGCCTCGCGGAAAGCGGGGTCATTGCCGAAGGAGGAGCCGCAGAAAACACAGACCGCCGCATCACTTTTTTTAATGTCTTTTTTGACCGGTTTGTCCATGTTGCCATCGGGGTTGCGCGGAAGCGCGCATCTTCCTAAACGACTATCTAGCTAGACAGGTTCGCCGTATTTCGCCATGGAAAAATTAAGGGAGATTTGATGCCGCGCTGGTTTTGGATTGTGGGTGCCGTCGCCCTCCTCGCCATGATTGCGGGATTTGTCACATTTGGCGGTGGGAACATGGGCCAATGAGAGTGCTTACCTAATGCCTCACCCAGTGGAAGACGGCAGCGGCGCGCCCTCCTTCAGGCCCTTATGGCGGCTGATGCCCTATCTGTGGCCCAAGGGGCGGCCCGACTTGCGGGCGCGGGTGGTGGTATCGATCCTTTTCCTCATCCTGGCCACCGGCTTCACCAGCGTCTCGCCCCTGATCTATGGCTGGACGGTCGATCAGCTCAAGCCCACGACGGGCAACATCGCGCTGGGCACCGTGATGGCGCTGATCGCCGCCTATATGGTGTCGCGCATCCTGTTGCAGGCCTTCGCCCAATTGCGCGACGGCGTCTTCGCCCAGGTGCAATACCATGCCATGCGCGAAGTGGCGGTGGAGACCTTCGCCCATGTCCACACCCTGTCCATGCGCTTTCACCTGGAACGCAAGACGGGGGGCTTAAGCCGTGTGATCGAGCGCGGCACCAAGGGCATCGATACGCTTTTGTCCTTTGCCCTGTTCAGCATCTTCCCCACCATCCTGCTCTTGGTGTTCTACAGCGTCATCCTGCTGGTCGAGCTCAACATCTGGGTGGCGCTCTCCACCATCGTGATGGTGATCGCCTATACCTGGTTCACCTTTGCCATCACCCGCTGGCGCATTGCCTTCCGCCGCGAAATGAACCAGTCGGACACCGATGCCAATACCAAGGCGGTCGACAGCCTGCTGAATTTCGAGACGGTGAAATATTTCAACAACGAAAAGCACGAGACGCGGCGTTTCGATGTCTCCATGGAGCGCTACTCCCGCGCCTCCATCCAGTCCCAGGTATCCCTGTCCATCCTCAATACCGGCCAGGCCACGGTCATGGCGCTGGGCATCGGCGCGGTGATGGCGCTCACCGCCTGGGGCATCGCCCATGGCCAGTTCTCCATCGGACTTTTTGTTGCCGGGAACGCAATTCTGATTCAGCTCTATCAGCCCCTGAACCTGTTGGGCACGGTCTATCGCGAGATCACGCAAGGCCTGGTGGACATGGAAGCCCTGTTCCGGTTGCTCAACCAGCCCCAGGAAGTCCGGGACAGGCCCGGCGCCAAGCCGCTTCACGTGTCGGGCGGAGCGATCCGCTTCGAGGATGTGGTGTTTGCCTATGATCCGGAACGGATCGTGCTCAAGGGCATCAGCTTCACCGTGCCCGCGGGGAAAACGGTGGCGATCGTGGGACCGTCGGGTGCGGGCAAATCCACCATCAGCCGTATTCTCTACCGCTTCTACGACATCAAAAGCGGCCGGGTGATGATCGACGGCCAGGATATCCGCGATGTGACGCAGGAATCCCTGCGCGCGGTGATCGGCATCGTTCCGCAGGACACGGTGCTGTTCAACGATACTGTAAAGTACAACATCGCCTATGGCCGCATCGGCGCCAACGAGGCCGATATCAAGGAGGCCGCGCGCCTGGCCCAGATCGACAAATTCATTGTGGAACTGCCCATGGGCTATGACGCCATGGTGGGCGAGCGCGGCTTGAAATTGTCCGGAGGCGAAAAACAGCGCGTGGCCATCGCCCGCACCATCCTGAAGAACCCGCCAATCCTTCTGCTGGACGAAGCGACCAGCGCGCTGGACACCGGCACCGAACGCGAAATCCAGGGCGCGCTGAATGAGGTGTCGCGCAACCGCACCTCGCTGGTGATCGCCCACCGGCTCTCCACGGTGATCGATGCCGACGAGATCCTGGTGTTGGATCACGGCCAGATCATCGAGCGGGGCCGCCATTCGGAGCTTCTAGCCCAGAACGGCCATTATGCCGCCATGTGGAATAAGCAGCGCGAAGCCGCCGCCGCGCGCGAGAAGCTGAAGGAAGTGGAAAACGATCCAGACGTGGCGCCGGGCGTGGCCAGAGAGCTACCGGTCTAAGGGTTCGGTTTCCCGCAACCCATCAATAGCTTGTCATGACCCGCGAATGCGGGCCATCCAGGTGGGTTCGCGATCATTCTGAAAGTGAAGCGCAGACTATTCCTCTCCCACAAGGGGAGAGGGAAGGATGTGCAGACTTGATGACAAGTGACACTAGGCGGCGTTGTCGCTTGCGCACTCAGGCTTGAACACCCGCTTGGTCGAGGCCGGATCCTTCAGCAGTTTGACGGCCGGACGGATGGGCCGGGGCACAAGATTGCCGCCGCAGTTCGGGCAAATGCCTTTCAGGCGGTTTTCGACGCAATCGCGGCAGAAGGTGCACTCATAGGTGCAGATCATCGCGTCCGCCGCCGTAGGCGGCAGATCCTTATCACAACATTCGCAGTTGGGACGCAGTTCAAGCATGCCTTACGCTATCATGGGCGCGCGGGAAGCTGCGGCGGAACAGGAACGCGCCCGGCGCATGGCTAAGCCGGAGACAAGCGCGAAGGATACCGCGCTTAGATGATTTCTACCCTGTCAACCTCGACGCCCTTGTTCCCTTGGCGCGTGGAGTAACGGATGCGTTGGTCGGGTTCCACCGCCTGCACACCGGAACGCCTGAGCGCGCTGGCATGCAGATAGATGTCGCCGCTGCCGCTGTCGGGCATGACAAAGCCAAAGCCCTTCTGGTCGTTGAAGAACTTGACCTTGCCCTCGACCATGGGACCCGAAGGCGCATGGTCGCGATGCCCGCCATAGCCGCCGCCGCCATAGCCGCCGCCGCCATAGCCGCCGCCGCCATAGCCGCCGCCGCCACCGCCACCGAAATCACGGCGCGGACCCCGGCTCGGCGCTTCCGCCGTGGAGGTATCGACGCTGTGAA
>DATHLY010000159.1:0-4040 GCA_035487655.1 Rhizomicrobium sp.
TCTTGGCGTCCCAGGCGCGGGTGTCGCCCTTTGCCCCGGTGTTGGGCGCGGCATCCGGTGTGCCGGCGCCGGTGATGATGAGATCCTTGTAGATCACCGGTACTGCGGGCTGGCCATAGGGATAGTTCGGGCTGTTGCCCATCACTTCGGGTGTTTTGAGATTTACGATGCCGTGCTCGCCAAAGCTTTCGACCGGTTTGCCCGTTTTGGCGTCTAAGGCATAAAGCCGGCCTAACCGGCTTCCGGTCACGATCGTAGCAGGAGCGCTCTTGGCGCCTTTCCAGTACGCCACGCCGCGCGCCGTGGGGATGTCGGTGTCGGGCAGCTTGTACTTCCACACTTCAGCGCCGGTGGTGGCGTTAAGCGCGATCACCTCGCCATAGCTGGAAGAGACATACATGGTGTTGCCGATCACGGTCGGAATGGCTTCCACCAGACGTGGACGCCCCGAATAGCCCGCTGGGGTCATGTGATAGGTCCAAGCGATCTGAAGATTGCTCACATTAGACTTGTTGATCTGGCTAAGCGGCGAATAACGCTGGCCGCCCGCATCATGGCCGCTCACCGGCCAATCACTGCCGGCTGCCGACGCCGCGCCGGCCATCGCAGCCCATGCCGCGCACGCGGCTGCGCCTTTCAACAAAGCTTTCATCGAATGCCCCTTATATCCGCCTCGACCTGACTGGGAGATGAATGCGCCTACTGTTCGGCACGCGCCTGGCGGGGCGGCGGTGGCACATAGTCCGACAGTTCCGTGTAAGGCTTTTTGCCGGCCCAGGCGATGCCGCGCATCAGCACCTTCTGGATGGCGGGATCTTGCAGGCTGTCCACCATATGGCCCTGCATCCAGACAAAGGCGCGGGCAGGTTGGCCGCCCGGCAGCGTGTGCTCATAGGTCCACATCTGCGGGACGGTCTGGCCCACGCCGCCGCCGCGCCGCGCGCTGGGCGTGTCGGGCATGGTGACGGTCAGGATGGGATGAACTTCCGGCGCGAAGTTCAGCTTGTAGAACGCCTCGTCATAGATCTGCGCCGGCATGCCCTGAACGATTGCGTTGTCTTTGTCGACGAAGTTGTAATCCAGCGTCGCGGTCCAGGTGTAATTGACTTCGCCATGCTTCTTGCCGGCGCCCACCAGGGTGGCCATGTCGGCCGGATCGGGGCCGCAGAGCGAATCGTGGAACGTGACCAATCCGCCGCCGCGCTTCACATAGGCTTGCAGGCGGGCGCGCTGTTCCGGCGTCATATAGCCGGCGTCGCCCTTGTAGATGATCACCACATCGGATTTGTCGAGCTGTTCCTGGCTGGGAAAGGACAGGCTGCCATCCACCACCGCGCCATGGGTGGTCAAGAGCTTCGACCAGGCATCCAGGAAATAAGGATAGTCATGCGCGCCAGGCCCGTGGCTCTTAAGACCGGCGAACAGAAAGATGTGCATCCCGTTGACGTTTTGGCCTTGGGCGCGGGGCGCGGTGTAGCCGGAATAGCGGGCATAGTCCTTGGCGGTCTGCGCCAGGACGCTGGAGGAAGCGACAGCGGCGACGGCCAGCGCGCCGGACAATAGAATGGTCTTGATGGTCATGGGTGTTCGTTCCTCCGGTGATGCCTTGCCTCAGGTGGAGGTCTTCGACAGCCCCATCTCTGTAGACGATACAGCTTAGGTGCTGGCGCGAGCCTCTGCCAAGCGACAACAGCGCGCAGCGCTTGGGTTGCAAGCGCTGCCATCCCAGGCATGTGTGATATTTTTGCAGATGCGAAATGACCTTCAAGAAGGTCTGTGGGCCAGGGTCGAGTAACGCTCCGGCTCGGTATAGGCCATGCGCATATGGGTCAAAAGCACGGCCTGCGGATCGTCCTTGGAACGGCCGGCCACCGCATCCAGCAGGATACGATGATGGCTCATCCGCCAGCGGCGCACATCGCGGGTGACATGCTCCAGCGTCTTGTGGGCGAAGAGCGGCACCATGACCGCATTCAGGGCGCGCTCCAGATAAGGATTGCCAGACGCCTTCCACAGCGTGCGATGGAATTCCAAGTCCAGCGCAGCGGCCTCCAGCAAGGTGCCGTCCCAGGAATCCATCTTGTCCACCAGCCTATCCAACGCCGCCAAGGTTTCGGGCGTCATGTGCTTCTGCGCCAGCCTGAATGCCTCGGTCTCCAGGATGATGCGCAAGGAGGATATCTGCAGCACTTCTTCCGGACTGATATTGGTAACGAACATGCCGCGCCGCTCGCGGTTCTGCACCAATCCCTGTTCCTGAAGCTGGGACAGCGCCTCGCGCACGGGAATGCGGCTGATATTGAGTTCGCGCGCAATCTGGCTTTCGTTCAGCCGGTCTCCCGGCTTGTACTTGCCCGACAGGATACCCGCGCTGAGTATCTTGACGACATGGGCGCGCAAAGTTGTCGGCGCCCCGTTCGGCGTGAGCAAAGATTCAAAGAGGTTATTCTGCTCCAAATTCTCCATCATCGCCTCCTAGGGCAACGCATAAGCGATGACGTAATCGCCTTGCTTGTTTTGAAGCGCGGAATGGCCCCCCGCGGACAGTACCACATACTGTTTGCTGTTCGAGTCCAATCGGTAGGTCATGGGCATCGACTGGCCCGCCGCCGGCAGGGAAACCCGCCACAATTCCTTGCCGGTCTGGGTCTCGAAAGCCCGGAAATAACGGTCCGTGGTTGCAGCAATGAAAGTTAATCCCGAGGCCGTGGTGATTGCCCCGCCCTGGTTGGGCACACCCAAGGGGAACCAGAGCGGCCAGGGCGCCTCGTCCCGGCTGGTGCCCAAGGGAACCTCCCACACCTTCTTGCCGGTGGTGATATCGATTCCCGTAAGACGCCCCCAGGGCGGCGCGTTACAAGGCGCATTAAAGACTGACATCATGTCATCATAGACTTGGCGGTAGGGCGTGCCGATCAGGGGCGAGTAGCCGTCGGAACCCTTGTGCGGCGCCAGGTGATGGGCGCCGATCACATTGTTGGAATTGACGATCAGGAGATTGCGGGTCGGATCGAATGCCACGCCGCCCCAATCCATGCCGCCGACGCTGACGGGATAATCCACCGAGGATTCGGCATAGAAAGGCGTAAAGATCCCGTCGTTCTTGAGTTTGCGAAATCGGCGCAGGCAATCCCATTTGTCGATCAGCGCAAAACCGAACATGTCGGAGTCTTGCATCTTGGTGATCTGGACTTCGTGTTCCGGCAGGACGGGAATCGGCTGCGTGGGCGAAAGACCCTTTTGCAGGCCACCGGTGGAGACCGGGGTTTCCTTCACCGGAAAAATCGGCACGCCTGTCTCGCGATTGAGGACAAAGATAGTGCCCATCTTGGTGGCCTGGGCGAGCGCCGGGATTGCCTTGCCGTCGGGCGCCTTGTAATCGAACAGCATCGGCTGGGCGGGCGTGTCATAGTCCCAGATGTCCTTGTGCACGAACTGATAGTGCCAGACCGGCTGACCGGTATCGGTATTCAGCGCCACCACGGAGCTGCCGTAATAATCCCAATCGCCCTTGCCCAGCACCGCATCCACTTGCGGCGTGCCGGTTGGCAGAAAAATCAGCTTGCGCGCGACGTCCACCGACATGGGCGCCCAGACATTGGGTGAGCTGCGCGGATAGTTGCCGTCGCTACTGGGCTGGTCGGGTGCCGCCGTGGTGAAAGCCCATGCCGTCTTGCCGGTTCGCGCATCCAGCGCCCGCACCACCCCGCCCGGCATGTCGACATTGTGGAAGTCGATGATCTTGGAGCCGGTGATCACCTTGTCGCCGACAATGGTGGGCGCCGAAGATACGCCATACAGGCCGGGCTTTTCGATGAAGCCCAAATTGTCGTGCAGATCCACCCGCCCGTTCACGCCAAAACCCGGACAGGGCCTGCCGGTATCGGCATCCAGCGCCCACATCTTGCCGTCAATGGTGGCGGCGAAGATGCGCTGCGAACACTCTTTGTTTGAATCTTGGCCGGATGCCTGGCTGTCCTTCCAATAAGAGACACCCCGGCAGGTGATCACCGTGGCGCCATCGGTGTCGGGCTTGAGGT
>DATHLY010000160.1:0-4703 GCA_035487655.1 Rhizomicrobium sp.
GCCGATACGAAAGAGCAGCAGCGCCAGTAGCGTCAGTCCCGACCAGAGATGCACAGTCATGTATCCCTGATCGGCGCTGAGCCAGGAAACGAAGATCAGAACCACGATGCTCCAGTGGAACAGGCGCGTGGGTGCATCCCACACATAGACACGCGGATTCGGCGTGTCATTTTGCATCGCCGTCTCCATGGACGATGACGCCGCGGCCGCGCAACGGCGCCAGTGCCGACCGAGTCACGGCGGTGCCGGTTACGGTCAGGAATTTGAGGGACTTCAACGGCACGAGCGCTGCGATGATGCCGTCACCGGTCTTGGTACTCGTCAGCCGCAAGGTCGTTAATGCCGACATCTTGGACAAGACGTCGGCGGATGCGTCGGTGATCGCAGTGCCTGACAAATCGACGCGCAGCAAGTGGGACTTCAGGGGCTCGAATTCCTTGAGGTCGGCGTCTCCAAAGCCCTGCCCACGCGATGACGCATCAAGTTCGAGGCCGGCGGAATCGCGGGACTCATAAGCGAGGAGGCCTGGATAGCGCGCCGAAAGCCTTTGCACCTCCGCCGCCAACGCCGCGCGCTGGCGTGCAGCCCTGCCCGGATCGAGCGTGGGGATGATCACATCCCGCACCAGCCGCGGCGCGCCCTTGATGGCGGTCACAGGCGCGCTCGGTGATGCGCCCGCGGCGATCCATAGCCGAATCACGGTCACATCATCCGGCGATAGGGGCGTCTTGCCTTCGGGTGGCATGGCGCGGTCATCGGAGGACGGCAAGCTGATGCGCTTCATCAATTCGCTATCCTTGACGCCGGCAGGTCGGATCACGGCGCCGTGCCGTCCACCCCGAAGCGCGAAGGCATAGCTGTCCAGCCTGAGGGCCGCCTTCTGGCGGCGCTCGCCGTGACAGGACACGCAATGGGACTGGAACAGCGGCGCAACCCGCACGGCATAAAAGGAATTCGGTGCGGCAAGCGGCGTGGCTTGCAGGGCGAGAAATTCCAACATGCTATTGGCAAAGGCGGGGCGCAAAGCCATCGCAGCCGCGATCCCGAGACCAGTCAGAAGAACGACGAGGGCAAGGTACGGCCAGACCGACAAATATCCCATTGCGCGTGGACTGGATGACATCGCCTCACAAACTCATGCCAAGATATCGGAGACGATACGCGTAGGCTTGACGCCGGTGAGCTTCTGGTCGAGGCCCTGATAGGGATAGCTGAAGGTGCGGTAGTCGAAACCCAAAAGATAGAGCATGGTGGCGTGCAGGTCGCGTACTTCGACGGGATCGCGCACAATGTCATAGCCCAATTCGTCGGTGGCGCCATGGGTGATGCCGGCCTTGATGCCGCCGCCTGCCAGCCAGATGGAGAAGGCCTCGGGATGATGGTCGCGGCCGATATACTTCATTTCCTGGCCGCCACGGTTTTCCTGCATGGGCGTGCGGCCGAACTCTCCGCCCCAAACCACCAGCGTATCTTCCAGAAGCCCGCTGGATTTGAGGTCGGCAAGCAGCGCGGCCGTGGCCTGATCGGTGGCGTGACAGCAATCCACCAATCCGACATTCAGCCCCTGGTCCACGGGCGTGCCGTGAGAGTCCCACCCCCAGTGGTAGAGTTGAACGAAGCGCACACCCCGTTCAGCCAGGCGCCGTGCCACCAGGCAATTGTTGGCGAAGCTGGTCTTGCCCGGTTCCGCGCCATAGCGCGCCAGCACCTGGGGCGGCTCGTGGCTGATGTCCATGGCGTCGCTGGCCTCAAGCTGCATTCGGAAGGCCATCTCATATTGCGCGATGCGGGCCACGGTTTCGGGATTGCCGAACTGGCGGTAGGTGTCGCGGTTGATTTCGTCCACGGCATCCAACACCTGGCGCCTTTGCGTGCGGCTGACACCTTTGGGATTGTCCAGAAAAAGCACGGGGTCGCCCGCGGTGCGGCATTGCACGCCCTGGTAGACGCTGGGCAGGAAACCCGATCCCCATAATGGCTTGCCGGCATTGGCAGTTGTGCTGCTGGACGACATCAGCACGATGAAGCCAGGCAGGTTCTGGTTTTGTGTGCCCAGGCCATAGGTGATCCAGGAGCCCAGCGATGCGTGGCCGGTGCGCGCATCGCCGGTCTGTACCAGAAGCTGGGCCGGCGCGTGATTGAACTGGTCTGTGCGCATCGAGTTGATGATGCAAAGATCGTCCACCCACTTTTCCAGGTGTGGCAGGCGGTCGGACATCCAGGCACCGCTCTTTCCGGCCCGGTGGAAGGGATACATGGTCCCCATAAGCTTCGGTATGCCGGTGATGAAGGCAAAGCGTTTGCCCTTGAGCAGGGCTTCCGGACAATCGCGGCCATTGTATTTGATCAGTTGCGGCTTGTAGTCGAACAATTCCAGCTGGCTGGGCGATCCACCCATGTGGAGATAGATCACGCGGCGCGCCTTGGGCGCGAATGGTGGCGGCAGAGGGGTTAGGGGCGTCGCGGGATCGCGCTCTATCTGCAGCGCCGAGGCCGTGGCCGCGGATTTTGGAGACGGCGCCGCCATCGCGGCATTGAGAAAGAAGGCGCCAAGCCCTCCCATGCCCCAGCCCAGAAACTGCCGGCGGGTTTCCGCCTCAAGCCTGCAATGATGGAGATAGGGGATATCAGCCATGGTCCTTACCGGGTAAGCGCAGCGTCAAGGTTGAACAAGGCAGTGGCGGCCGCGGTCATTCCGGCCTTTGTCTCCAGCTTTCTCAGAATAACAAGTTCGTCCGGCGTCAGGTCCCGCGTCAGCACGCAACGTGCTCCGAAATTGAGGGCATTCTTCATGCGATCGCCCGGCTGAACCGACGCCTCGTGCTGCATGCGCACCGCCAGGGCCATCGCGGCCTGGCGGAATACGGGATCGTTCAAGGTCACAAGCGCCTGTAGCGGTGTGTTGGTGACGATGCGGCGCGGCTGGCTGAGTTGCCGATCGGCCGCGTCGAAGGTGACCAAACTGGGATAGATCGCGGTGCGCTTGATGTAGGTATAGATGGCGCGGCGGTACCGGTCTGGCCCCGACGTGTTCTTCCAGCGTTCGGGATTGTTGGCGACGATGTTCCAGACGCCGTCCGGCTGTTCGGGCATGACCGGCGGGCCGCCCATGGCCGGATTGAGCAACCCGCTCGCCAAAAGGGCTTGGTCGCGGACCATTTCCGCCGCCAGCCGCTGCGCCGGTCCGTGCGCCAAAAGGCGGTTGCGCGGGTCCTTGATCCTGAGCATCGCGGTCGTCGCGGCGCTTTGGCGATAGGTGGCGCTGGTCACCAACTCGCGCAGCAGCGCTTTCATGTCCCAGTGCAGGTCGTTCTGATAGTGCAGTGCCAGCCAGTCCAGCAACTCCGGATGGCTGGGATGTTCGCCGGCGCTGCCGAAATCCTCCAGCGTCTCCACCAGGCCGGTGCCGAACAGCTGCTCCCAATAGCGGTTGACCGCCACTCGCGCGGTCAACGGCTGATCCGGCTGGAAAAACCATTTGGCCAGGGTCAGCCGGTTGTGCGGCGCGCCGGCGGGGAATTTGGGAAAGAGCGCGGGTGTGTCGGCCGTCAGATCCGGTCCGATCTGGGTAAGGAAGCTGCCGCGCTCGAATTCCAGCGTCGGGCGCCGTTCATAACTTGCTTCCTCAGCCTGAATCGGAAGCGGAACGCCGGAAATGCTTTTCAACTTGCGTTCCGCTGCGTCGAGCGCGACCAGCTTGTCCTGGAGTGCGGCATCATTGGCAAACCGGGTCCAGAATTCTTCTCCGCTGGCCACAAAGCGCGCACGGGGCACGGACGAGGCCTCGGCATTGATCGACTCCGTCTGGGTCAGCTCAAGCCGGAGGCGCGTGCCGGCCGGCAGCGACACGGGGGCGTTGGGCACGACCACCGCCCAATTGGTGCGGAACAGGCTGGGATTGGCCATGAAGCCACTGTTTGCCGACAATTGTTGCATCACCTGCTCGGGTGTGCCCGACGCCTTCACGTTGCGCAGCAAGCGCATATAGTTGGCCTCCAAATCTTGCGCATTGTCGGGCGCCAGAAGGCGGACGGGGATGGATTGTGTCTCGCCTCCGGGCACGATGGCCGACAGGTCGATGCGGTTGACCACAAAGCCCTTCTCGGGCGAGTGACGCGCCTTCGCGGGATCGGCCGGCGGCACTTCAATGCGCATGGCTGTCAACCGCGACAGGGGTGTGGTGAGCGTGAATGTGAACACCGATTCAATGGGAACGGTGCCGGTTTTCTCCGCCAAGCCATCATGGATGCGGAAACCCGCGCGCGGCGGCTTTTCTTTCTCCGCTATCGGCAGCCGCCGGCGCAG
Organism: Rhizomicrobium sp.; assembly: GCA_035487655.1. Lineage (GTDB taxonomy): Bacteria > Pseudomonadota > Alphaproteobacteria > Micropepsales > Micropepsaceae > Rhizomicrobium. Next base: position 4,306 of record DATHLY010000160.1, read on the forward strand.
CTCCGCCGTTTGCTTTTTGGGCTCGCCTCGCGCCTCGCGCTCGGACAGCATCCGCCGGAGCGCCTCAACCTCCGAGACCGTTCCAGACTGTATCGTCATGGGCGCCCAATGACTGTGTTCCGCCTGGGCGCGGCTAGCCGTCACCACATCCTGGCGCAGGCCGGCGATCTGCTTCTGGATCTCGAACGCCTCGTCATAATTCTTGCGGTCGGTGGGGACGTGCATCACCGGCCAGTCGTCGGCCAGCGACGTGTCGAATGCCATATCGGCATCGCGTGTGGTGTTGAAGAAAGCCATGAATTTGTAGAACTCGACATGGCGGATGGGGTCGTAAGGGTGCGAATGGCACTGCACGCAATTGAAGGACACGCCATTCAGCACCGACCAGGTGGTGGAAG
>DATHLY010000161.1:0-7687 GCA_035487655.1 Rhizomicrobium sp.
ACGTCGTGGATGGAAAGCCGGATGAAGAGCGTGTTGTCGACCGGATAGATCAGTTTCATGCCGGGCGGCAGCGAAGCCTTCAATTCCTCCGCCCTGGCCTTGACCGCATCCACCGTCTTGAGCGCATTGGCGCCCGGCGCCAGCATGATGGGAATGCCAGCGGCGGGATAGCCGTTATAGAGGCTGGCGACCGAATAGGTCTCCGCCCCCAGTTCGACCCGCGCGACATCACCCAGCCGCACGAGGGCGCCACTGGGTGATGTCTTGAGGATAATGTTGCGGAACTGCTCCGGTGTCTGCAGCCGCGATTGGGCGGTGACGGTGGCGTTGATGGCCGCACCCTTTACGGTAGGCTGCTGGCCGATCTGGCCGGCCGAAACCTGGACATTTTGGGTACGGACGGCATTGGCGATGTCCGACGGTTGCAGGGCGAAATTCTGCAGCTTGAAGGGATCCAGCCAGATGCGCATGGCATATTGCGCACCAAACACAAACGTATTTCCCACGCCCGGCACGCGCGACAGCGGATCGCGCATCTTGGATGCGATAAAGTCCGAAATATCCACATTGGTGTAGCGACCGGTATCGTCATACAGACCGATCACAATGATGAAGTTGGGGGTGTTCTTGGCCACCACCACGCCCAGTTGCTGCACCGCGCTGGGAAGCAGCGGCACCGCCGCCTGCACCTTGTTCTGCACCTGCACCTGGGCGATGTCGGGATTGGTGCCCGCGGCAAAGGTGGCGGTGATCTGCACGGAGCCGTCGGCGTTGGACGAGGAAGAGAAGTAGAGCAGGTTGTCCAAGCCGGTCAGCTGCTGCTCGATCACCTGGGTGACCGAGTTCTGCAGCGATTCAGAATCCGCGCCCGGGTAAGTGGCGTTGATCACCACTGAGGGTGGGGCAATGTTGGGATATTGCTCGATCGGCAGGCTGAAGGCGGCGATGGCGCCCGCCAGCATGACCACGACGGCGATGACCCAGGCAAAGACGGGCCGGTCGATGAAGAAGCGTGACAGATTCATTAGTGTGCTGCCGCCATGGGTTTGGGCGCCTGTCCCGCAGGCTGCGGATTGACCGGCATGTCGGGCATCACCTTGGCCAGGCCTTCAGTGATCACCTTGTCGCCCGCCTTCAGGCCTTCCAGCACCTGCCAACTGTTGCCCACCGCGCGGCCGGTCTTGAGCATTCTCAGGCGGGCAAAGTTCTTTTTGTCCACCACCAGGGCTGTTGGTTCGCCCTTCTGGTTGTGATTGACGGCGTTTTGCGGCACCAGGATGCCGTGCGGATCGATGCCCTCATTGATGGTGGCGCGCACATAAAGCCCCGGCAGCAGAAGAGTCTGCGGATTGGGAAAGATGGCGCGCAGCCTGACCGCGCCGGTGGAAGGATCCACCGTCACATCGGTCATCTGGAGTTTGCCCTTGAGCGGATAGGTGCTGCCGTCATCCAGCTTGAGGGTGACTTCGGCGATCAGCGGACCATCGGAATGCACCGCCCCCGCCTGCACCGCGCGCTTCAACGCCACCAGCTCGGCGCTGGACTGGTCGACATCGGCATAGATGGGATCCAGCGTGGAAACGGTGGCGAGCGCGGTTGCCTGTTGCGCGGTGATCAGCGCCCCCTCGGTCACGGCGGAGGCGCTGATGCGCCCGGTAATGGGCGCGGTGATGCGCGTGTAATTCAGGTTGATGCGGGCGGCATCGGCATTGGCCTTGGCCTGCAGATAGGCGGCACGGGCATCATCGGCATCCTGCGGCGCTATGGCGTGCTCCGACAACAGGCGGGCATAGCGCTCGGCCTTGGCCTTGGTCGAGGCCAGGGTGGCCACCGCATTGTCATAGGCGGCGCGATAGGGCGCCGGGTCGATCTGGTACAGCGGCTGACCCGCCTTGACGGTCGAGCCTTCGACGAAAAGTCGTTTCTGCACGATGCCCGAAATCTGGGGCCGGATTTCGGACACTGCAAAAGGATTGGTGCGGCCGGGCAACTCGACGGTCAACTCGATCGGCTGTTCGGCAACGGTGATATAGCCAGCCGCGGCAGGGGGCATCTGATGCTGCTGCTGACGGTTGCAAGCGGCCAGGACAAGACCCAACGCCAACGCGGGAACGACAAAACGCGACATCAAATCCCCCAAAATCGTCACTGATCAGGATGACGATCGGCGATATGCGCCGCAGACATCCCAAAGCAAATAATGTCCCGCTGGCCGCTCGGCCAGGGCCTCGTACAAGGGCCTCTTACATATGTGCGGGCGCGAGAATTGGAAGAGCGGAATTGGACCAAAGTGCGGCCAAAGCTGATTCTACTCCCTGCGCGTTGTCAATTTGACACAAGCGCGCCCTGGCCGCGCGCCTAAGTGCCGGATCGGCAGGACATAAAGCCTGTTCCACGTACCAACCGAGATGCTTGCGGAATATTTTCAAGCCCAGCGCATCGCCGTAGAAGCGCAGCGTCTCTGTGAAATGTTCAAGCGCGATGCTCAAACGGGAGGCAAGGCTTGGCTCCTCCAAGACACCTTCCGTATACAGAGCCCTGTCAATCGCAGCCGCGACCCACGGCCGGCCGTACGCGCCGCGCCCGATCATCACGGCATCCGCGCCCGACTGTTCCAGCGCCGCGCGCGCGGACCTCGCGTCTGTGATATCGCCATTCACAATCACCGGCAGCCGCGTGGCTTGTTTCACTTCTGCGACGGCGCGCCAATCGGCGCTGCCGCCATAGAATTGCTGCCGCGTGCGGCCATGCACGGTAATGGCTTTCACGCCCTGCCTTTCGGCCAGGGCGGCAATCTCAGGGGCATTGCGGTTATTGTCGTCCCAACCCAGCCGCATCTTCAGGGTCACGGGTCGGGATGTGGCATTCACCGCCGCTTCGATCAGCCGCGCCGCAAGATCGGGCTCGCGCATCAGGGCGGACCCCGACAGGGCGCCGGTCACTTCTTTTGCCGGGCAGCCCATGTTGAGGTCGATGATATCGGCACCGGCCTGTTCCGCCAGCTTGGCGCCCTTGGCGATCCATTGCGCAGAACGTCCGACCAATTGGATGACCATCAAGGGCAACCCGTCGCCGATCGCCGCCCGCCGCACGACATCGGGGCGGCCGCGCGCGAAGCTGTCGCACGCCACCATTTCGGTGGCGACATAGGCGGCGCCGCAAGCCGAAGCGATACGGCGGAAAGGCAGGTCGGAAACTCCCGTCATGGGAGCGGTCAGGACCCGCCCGGGAATGGTAACGTCGCCAATTGTCAGTGTCTGCGCCATTGCGGGCGGGACATAGTCCGGCCCGACCGATTTGTCGAGTTTGGCTGCCTGCCTCACATAGTGGGTCCGAGTCTGTGTATCCGGCCCGATCCGCCGATCTCGGTGTCCAGTTGCTTGGGATTGGAGTGCAGATAGACGTCGCCGGAGCCGCCGATTTCGATTTTCGCCAAATCGGTGGGCGCGATATGGACATCGCCGTGCCCGGCGATTTCCACCTTGGCATCACGCGTCTCGACCTGGCCGAAATCGGCGCGGCCTGAGCCCGCGATCTGGATTCGGAGGTCCTCGATCTTGCCCTTGGCATTGACGGTGCCGGAGCCTTCGATTTCCACTTCGGCCCTGCTTGATTTCATCTCATCCAAATCGCCACGGCCGGAGCCGGCAATCTCGATCTTAAGATTATCGATAGCGCCATTTGCCTTTATGGTGCCGGAGCCGCCGATCTCCATCTTTGCCGTGCGCGCGGTGAGCTGGCCGAATTCGGCATCGCCCGATCCGCCGATTTCCAATATGAGATCATCAACCCGGCCGTTCACCTTGACGTTGCCGGCCCCGCCGATCTCGATCCTGGCGCTGTTTTGGTCCAGCCGGTCCAGAACCATTTTGCCGCCGCCGGCGATTTCGAATTTGCGGAATTCGCGTCCCGGCAAGGTGATCGCCAAGTCCCTTGTGCGGTCGCGCCAGCCGCGGCAGTCCATTTCGATAGCGCCGTCGCGGACCCGCAAATGCGCCAGGACCTGTGGGTCACCACCGGTGACATGCACCTTGTCGCCAGGGCCGGGCGTATAGCTAGCCTGGCCCAAGACTGCCAGGCCGACATGATCGCTGCCGTCCCAGCCCAGGTCGCGGCTTGTCGCAGTGGCACCGGCTTGCGCTTCACAGCGCGGCCGGCCGTCGAACCAGGAAAGGCCATCCATTCCCTCGCCGAAATCCTTGCCGCCGATGGCGGCGGCGGCGCCGATGCAGGCGGCGGACGCGGTGAGTCCGATGATGGCGATGAATGCGAGTTTGTGCATTTGCAAGCCTCCTCTGCCGCGATGGGCGCTGCCTCAGCCGCCCGAGCTGATATTGTGGATTCGCCCCGATCCCGCGATATGCGTCTCCATCTTTTTGGGATTGGAGTGAAGGTTCACATCCCCCGAACCGGCAATGTGGATATCGGCTTCGTCGCTGGGGGCGATGTCGGTATTGCCGCTGCCGGCGATATGCACGGTCGCGACATTGGCTTTCACTTGGCCCAGATCCACGTCGCCCGATCCGGCGATATGAACTTCGGCGCGTTCGACCTTGCCGTCGGCCTTGATCGAGCCCGAGCCCGCGATATTGAATCTCGCCGCCGTCTGGTCGAGCTTGGACAAAACCAGATTGCCGCTGCCGGCAATGCTGAACCTCTTGAACTCCTGGCCGGGAAGGGTGATGGTCAGCGCATCGCTGTCGCCGCGCCAGTTGCGGCAATCCATTTCCAGCCTGCCATCGCGAACCCTAAGATGGGCAAGCATCTGGGCGTCACCGCTGACATGCACCTTGTTGTCGCTGCCCGGCGTGTAGCTGGCATGTCCCGGCACCGCCAGACCGAAATGATCGCTGCCATCCCAGGCCAATTCGCGGCTGGTGGCGGTGGCGCCGGAAATCGTTTCGCAGCGCGGTCGGTCTCCGAACATGGAAAAATCCATGCCGTCGCCCCAGCCTTTTCCGAATTCCCTGCCGCCGATGGCGGCGGCGGCACCCATGCAGACAGCGGAGCCGGTCAGGCCGAGGACGGCGACGAGAGCGAGTTTGTGCACCATGGCTTATCTCCTAGATGGACTTGTTGGCGGAATCGAACAGGCGGAAATGCAGCCGCGCATAGCGGATCAAGAGCTTTGCGATGATGTCCATCAACAGCAGCAACAGCGCGCCGCCGCCGATCGCGCCGCTGATCAGGCCCAGCGCGATCAAAAGCTGCATGGCGGCATTTCCCATCACGCCATGCCATCCGAAGGGAAGCAGATTGAACAACAGGAACGAGCCGCCCACCACCATGCCAAGACAGGCCACCGAGAGGCCGAAGAAGACCGCGGCCAGGACGCACAGGAAGGGCAGGAGGAAGATGAAATCGATGGTGGCAAGCCCCAGCAGCGCCAGGACCACGCCCAGGAAATTCCCTGCGCTGCGGTTTTCCTCCCAGCGGCGGAAGCCGACCTCGGCGCGCAACTCGCGCGCCAGCCGGTCCGGCTCGCCCAAGGCGGCGGCGATTTCGTCCTCGCTGCGGCCGTCGGCGGCGCCGTCGGCAAAATGGCGTTCGTAATCGGCGACGATGTCGCTGATGTCGGTATGATGCAGGCCTGACAGGCCGTCGCGCAGCTGCGCCATGAAATGCGCGCGGTTCATGTTGCGTCTCCCAGGATTTTGCGCACGGCCGCCTCAAAGACCTGCCAGTCGGCGATCTGCGACTTCAGCGCCTGCGCGCCGCTTTTGGTGAGTTTGTAGTATTTGCGCGGCGGACCGCTGCCTGATTCCTGAAGATAGGTCGAGACCATGCCGTCATTCTGCATGCGGCGCATCAGGGGATAGATGGTGCCTTCGCCCATGCCCACAGCATCGGCCATGCGGCTGGCGATCTCATAGGCGTAATTGTCGCCGCGGGAGAGCAGTGCCAGCACGCACATCTCCAACACGCCTTTCTTGAGCTGGATTTGAAGGGATTCGACCATGCGCTAGTGTCTATCACATGGTACCTTGCCTTGCAAGATACTATTTGATGTTTTTGCAACGGAAGGCGTTTTTTGCACCTTTCAGGCTGCCTGCATCAGGAATTTGGCGCTTTGGCCCGAATAGCCGCCCGAATAGCGGTCAGCGTGGTGCTGGGGGTGATGCCCTCGGCGTCGAACTTCACATGCAGGATGGCGGGCAAGCCGCTGTCCTCCGCCGCCCGGAAGGCCGGCGCGAATTCCGCCGTCTTTTCCACGGTGGCGCCGAAACCGCCAAAGCTCCTGGCCATGGCGGCGAAATCGGGATTGACCAGGTCGGTAGCAGACACCCGGCCGGGATATTCCCATTCCTGATGCATGCGGATGGTGCCCAAAATCGCGTTGTCGAACACCAGGGCGATAATGGGCAGCCGGTATTGCACGGCGGTTGCGAATTCCTGGCCGTTCATCAGGAAATCGCCGTCACCATTCAGCGCCAACACCCTGCGGTCGGGATAGAGGCCCTTCATCGCCACCGCCGCCGGTACGCCATACCCCATAAAGCCGCAGACCGTCGCCATTTGGGTGTTGAAGCGCCGAAAACGATAGAAGCGATGGATCCAGCCGGAATAATTGCCAGCGCCGTTGCACAGGATGGCGTCGGCCGGCAGATGGTCCCGCAACCAGATCATGATTTCCGACAGATTGACCGCGCCCGGCTGCGGCAAGGCCTTTTCCGACCAGTCAAGATAATCGCGATGCGCGGCGCTCACATCGCAGGGCGCGCGGCGCGGCGCGAGCCCTTCCAAGGCGGCGGCAAAGGCGGCCGGCGTGGCATGGATGGCCAGTTGCGGCCGATAGACCCGGCCGATCTCCTCCGCACTGGGATAGGCATGCACCAGCGTCATCTGCGTCACGGGAATGTCGAATAGGGTGTAGCCTTGCGACGTCAATTCATTCAAACGCGCGCCCGCCGCGATCACCAGGTCGCTCGCTTTCACCCGCGCCACCAGTTTGGGATTGGCGCCCAGGCCCAGGTCGCCGGCATAGTTGGGATGCAGCGGATCGAACAGATGGGCGCGGCGGAAGGAGGTGCAGACAGGTATGCCAAATGCTTGCGCAAATCGGGCAATCCGGTTGAGCGCCGTTTCATTCCAGCGCCCGCCGCCCAGGATCAGCATTGGTCGCTCGCTGTTCGCCAGCAATTCTTCCAAGGCCGCGATCGGCTCGCGCCCAGGCGCGGTTTCCATGGCCTCGATGAAGGGCGCATCCGGCGACTGCGAGGCCAAGGGCAGGACGTCATGGGGTAGCGACAACACCACCGGCCCTTGACGCCCCGCCATGGCGACGGAAAAAGCGCGCGCCACCATCTCACCCATGCGGTCGGGCTCGTTCACTTCCGCCACCCATTTGGCCATGCCGCCGAACAAGGCTCGGTAATCCACTTCCTGAAAGGCATCCCGGCCGCGATGTTCGCGCTCGACCTGGCCCACGAACAGGATCATGGGCGAGGAATCCTGTTGGGCGATGTGGATGCCGCCGGAGCCATTGGTGGCGCCCGGCCCGCGGGTGACGAAACAGATTCCCGGCCGCCCCGTTTGCTTGCCCCAGGCTTCCGCCATCATCGAGGCGCCGCCCTCATTGCGGCAAACCGTGACGGCGATGCCGCTGTCACGCAGCGCATCCAGCACTGGCAGATAGGATTCGCCGGGCACGCAGAAAACACGGGTGACGCGCTGGATGCGCAATTGA
>DATHLY010000162.1:0-8421 GCA_035487655.1 Rhizomicrobium sp.
ATTCGATCATCGCCCGTTCCCTGACGTCGAATGTGTCGTCTTGGCGCGCCGCCTCCAAAAGCAGGACCGCCACCGACAAACGCAAATCCTGCGCGGGCGGCGGAGCAGGCGTATCGAGCAGGCGCATTAGGGCGGAAAACATTGAGGAACCTTTGGGAACTTTTACGACGGCTGGGGCATTTTCCCCATGCAGGATCGCCAAGCAAGATCGCAAAGGCTGTGCATGCGCAAGCTGATTGTCGCGGCGGTTTGCGGGGCCATAGCGGGCTGCGCCAGCGTCCCCAAGGTGAACGACACTCCCCCGCCCGAGCCCACGCAAATCGTGGGCGCGCATGGACCACTGACGCCAGCGCAAAGCCGCGCTCTGCTGGACAGGATCGCGCCGGAGCCGGGTGATGCCGGCATCCTGCAGCGCCATACCGCGATCGAGCAAGCGGTCGCCGAAACGCCGCTGGTGGCGGGAAACGCCGCGCGGCTCTTGATCGACGGACGCGAGACGTTTGCCGTGATGTTCGCCGCCATGCGCGGGGCAAAGACCAGCATCAACCTGGAATATTACATCATGGAGGACGTGGAGTCGGACGCGCTGCACCTCTCCGATCTGCTGATCTCCAAGCGGCAGCAAGGCGTGGCCGTCAACATCCTCTATGACAGTTTCGGCTCCAACGCCACGCCGCCGGAATTCTTCCGACGTTTGCGGGATGCGGGTGTGCAAATTGTGGAATTCAACCCCTTCAATCCGGTGACCTTCAATTTTCGCGATCATCGCAAGATTTTGGTGGTGGACGGCGAGAAGGCGATCGTGGGCGGCATCAATCTCAGCACCACCTATCAGAGCCTGGCGGGTTCGAGCGGGGCAGGGGGAAAGCCGGCGCCTTACTGGCGCGATACCGATCTGGAGATCGAAGGTCCGGTGGTGGCGCAGTTGCAGGCCTTGTTCTTCGAGCATTGGGAGGGTCAGAAGGGCCCGCCGCTGGACCGCTCGAAATACTTTCCCGCGGTCGCGCCAAAAGGCCGTGAAGTCGTGCGCGTTGTGGGCTCGACCCCTGACAAGGGAGTGCCGCGCTTCTACGTCACATTGTTGTCGGCCATCCGCAATGCCGAGAAGAATGTTTGGCTGAGCGCGGCCTATTTCGTGCCCACTGACCAGGAAGAGGAAGACCTGATCGCCGCCGCCCGGCGCGGCATCGATGTGCGGCTGCTGTTGCCCAGCGACAGCGATTCCAAGATGGCGCTGGCGGTGGGACGCTCGCACTACGGCTATCTGCTGGACGCCGGCGCCAAGATCTATGAAGTGCAGAACGAAGTGCTGCATTCCAAGAGCGCCTCCATCGACGGCGTATGGACGGCGATCGGCTCGTCCAATTTCGATCCGCGCAGTGTGGTGTTCAATGACGAAGTGGACGCTATTGTACTGGGCAGCGCCACCGCGACAGAATTTGAGCGCATGTTCCAGAAGGATCTATCGCAGGCCAAACAGATCGACCGGCAAGAATGGCGCCGCCGCCCGCTGGATCAACGCATGCTGGAACTGTTCGAGGTGACGTCGTTCCTGTGGCGCAATTGGCTCTAGCGTAGCTGCCAGGACAATTGCCGTATGACCTCGGCTCCGGGTAGCATTGGCACGTGCGAGGAGAAATAGGCATGAAGAAAAGCGGGCCGCAGAAAGCCAAATCCCCTTCCAAAAAATCTCCTCCTGGCAAGTCTCCTTCCCGGCAGATCGACGCCAAGATCAGGGAGCTGGGCGACTGGCGGGGCGAGATGCTCGCCAGGCTGCGGGCCCTGGTCAAACAGGCCGATCCCAAGGTGGTCGAGACCTTGAAGTGGAGAGGGGTTCCGGTGTGGGAGCTTAACGGAATCCTCTGCACGGGCGAGACTTACAAGACCGCGGTAAAAATGACCTTCGCCAGGGGCGCATCGCTCCCGGATCCCGCCGGTCTGTTCAATTCCAGCCTGGAGGGCAACACGCGACGCGCCATCGATTTTCACGAAGGCGAGAAGATCAATGAGAAGGCGTTGAAGGCGCTCATCCGCGCCGCTATCGCCCTGAATGCGTCCAAGGCCAAGGGCTGACAAGGGCCTCACAACGCCTGAATGCCTATTTCTTTTTTGCCAGCTTTTTTGTGGGCTCAGCCTTCTTGGCCGGCTTTGCAGCCGGTTTGGCGGCTTTTTTCACCGCCGTGGCTGGCTTGGTCTCTCTTAGCAGCCCCGTATTTGCTGAAGACGTGATTTTCCTTGCCTCGGATTTGAGAACGGGCTCCGGTTCCGGCGCGTGTTTTGGGCTTTCTGCCTTCCTTGATTCCTTGGGCTTTTCTTCGTTGGGCGCGGGCGGCGGCACGGGATGGCCGTTCATCATGGCCGCCATGCGGGCCGACAGTCCCTTGGGCTTTGGCGGCGGCGGTATGTCCTGGCCCAGAAAAGATTTGACGTCATCGACGTCGCGCGCCAGCCGCGCCTTGTTCCCCATGGCCACGACGGGACTGTTGATCAATTGAGGATGTTCGACGATTGCCTGCCAGTATTCGCTTTCGCTGATAAAGCGATCGTCCAGCTGAAGCTCCAGGAACAAGGGATCATAGCGGCGCACCAGGCTCTGGTCGGCTTCGCGCAAGAGCAGCGACAGGCGTTTGAGTTCGTCGCGGCTGGGCGGGGTGGCGGTGACGTCCACCAGCCGGGGATCGTGACCCGCATCGCGCAGGGCATCCACCACTTCGCCGGCCTCATCGGCCTCGGCGTCGTGGTAAAGTGTGACGGCAAGGCGCTGCGGCGTTTTTGCATCATTGGATGCTTCCCGCGGCGTGACCTGGTCTCGCACGATTTCTCTGGTCGGCTCATCCAAAAGCGTCAAGCGGACGGCTTTGGGCCCCTTGGGGTCCGGCTCGGTCTCGAACGAGACGCGCTGTCCGGCCTTCAGCCGGGGGGTACCTGATTGGGTGATGGTGGCGGCGGGCACGAACACATCCTTGCTGCCGTCATCGGGGGTGATGAAGCCAAAGCCCTTCGCATTGTTGAAGAATTTGACAGTGCCTTTGATCATGACGTCCTGTGAAATATTTCAGGGGCGCTGGCCCGATCTGATCCGGTTAACTTTCCCGATCCGCACGGCTTATTCGGATCGGCCCGGTCATGGATGTAGGCCGCAGCGCAGGGAATGCCTTTAGCGGCAGCGCCCTCGGGACGCAAGCGGCATTTGTGGGGGTGAGACGCGGCCGGCAGCGCCTAGCGACAGCGTAGCGGCGCGGGCAAATCGATCCAGTGGATCGATTTGAGCGTCAAACGCCGCGAGCCCAGGCGAGCGGCAGGCCTGGCGTTAACCCAATAATCTCTCGATAAGGATACTTGACACCATGGCATTCGCCGGCCTCGAAAATACGCTCAAAGGCAAGGGGTAAAGCCGCAGGGTTCCCGTCTCCGCCTGTCACTTCGCCCTGGGCGCCATGCAGCGATAGCTTGCCGGGGTGTTCACATCGCCCGTGCCGTCCCACGTCGCCCGGGCCGGAAAGGCGCACAGCGGACGCACCTGTTCCACCGGCTGCAGGGGATCGTCGCCGCGATATTTGGTGGCGATCAGTATGTCGGGTGCCTGGTCCTGTTCCACCCATTGGGTGATGGCAGGCAGCGTCGTCAGCACATTGGGCCCGGGCCCGCCACCACAGTGAAGCATGCCCGGCGCCATGAACAGGCGATAGAAATTGCCCGTCGGCCCCAGCTTGGCCAGAACGCTCTTGTAATAGTCCACAGAATCCATTGCCGGGATCGCGGGATCGGACCAGCCGTGATACTGGATGAGTTTGCCGCCCCGCGCCTTGAAGGCGGAAAGATCGGCGTCATAGCTGCCGAACACAGGCGCGAATTTCTCATCCGTCAACTTCAGGTCGTTGTCGAAATCGAAGCGCTTGAGATCGTAGTTCGGATCGCCATAAACGATGTTGCCAAAGAAATTGCTGGCAAAGGCATAGATCTGCGCTTTCTTGGCATCGCCGTCGGGGCCGGTGATCCAACGGCCCCAACCGTTGGCCTCGGCTTCGCCCCCGGGCGTGAAACCGCTGAAGATCTTGGCATGCGTGCGCGGATTGCGCGGGCCGGCATAGATTCGTTCCAAGGCCGCAATCTGGGCGGCGGTCAGGCAATCCGGCGCGTCATCGCTCTTGCATCGAAGGCTCGCGGGGCGGAAATTGCAAGAGAGCGGATTCTGGATCATGCCGTTCGCATCGGCGCATTGTTTCACCACCGCCGCTTCCACCAGCTTGAGCTTATCCGGCGTAAGGCTGCTTGCCGGCGTCGCGGTCATCGCTTGGTAATTCCAAGCAAAGTCCGCCATAAGGTGCGTCCAGTGATTGGCGGGATCGCCCGCCACGATGCCGTCAAAGTCTCGCGGATAGCGCTGGGCTTCCATCAACGCCTCGCGCCCGCCGTCGGAACAGCCCTGGAAGTAGGAATATTTTGGCGCGCCGGCGTAGGCGGTGATGATCGCCTTGGCCACGTCGGTGGTTTCCTTCAGCGCGCGATAGCCGAAGTCGATCTGCTTTTCGGGATGGCCCAGCGCCCAACTGGCATCGGCATTGTTGGTAGTCTGATGGCCGTCATCGGTGCCCGCCACCGCATAACCCTGGGCTAGCCCTGCGGCCATGATGCGCTCGGGGATGGTGCCGGCAAAGCCGCCATTGCCCAATTGCAGATAGCGGCCGTTCCAATGATCGGGGATCCATACCTCGAAGCGGATGTCGGAATCCGATGTGGGATGGGCCGCGCCCATGACGCGGCAATAGGCGGGATGGGCGGTCGCGGGATCAATCGAGGCCGGCACCGTCATCGCACCCGAGATGACCACATGCGGCAATGTGAGGTTCGTCAGTGCTGTGCAGGTGGGAGATGGTGACACCGGCGTTTGGGAAAGAACCGCGGGCGCGGCAACCAAAGTGGCCATGCCGACGAGGGCAAGCCAGGCAAGGGCTCTCATCGCGTCCTCCCTTTATGGTAGGCGTCTACCGCGTGGATGCTACTTTCTTAGAGTAGCTCCCGCCAGCCGCGCCACCGCCGACAGCGTGGTCTGGGCCGCGTTCAGGCCCAGACGAAAGTCTTTGTCGCCATAGGTGGCATACAGGTCGGTGGGCTGGTGCCATTGCGGGTCCCAGCCGGCGCCAATTTGGGCGCCGCGTTCATTTTCGCGAAGGCTGATCGAGGCCACCATGTCCTGGAATTCATGGGAGTCGGTGTTGGTCATGTGGCTGCCGATGTTGGCGGGATAATCCGTGGCATAAGCCTCGTTCGCCGCCTGAAAGGCAAAGGCCAGGTCGTGCGATGCGCCGGCGGCTTTCGAGTCCGCCTGGAATTCGATGTTGACGTCGGCTTCGGGGCGTTGATTGGGGCTGAGGCTGCCATCGGCGCGCGGCATGCCGTGATCGAACAGCATCATGTCATGCTGGATCATGCCCAACCATTTGGGCTCGGGATAGCGGCCCGATCCGGCGGGGTCTTCCTTGCCCTGCAGTTTCGCGCGCTGTTCGACATAGGCATGGGCGCCATTCAAGCCCGTCTCTTCGTTGTTCCACAGAATGAACCGGATCGAGCGGTCCGTGCGCACATCTGGGCTCGCGAAGATACGCGCCAACTCCATCACCAGCGCGGTGCCAGAGCCATTGTCATTGGCGGCCTCGCCAAAGCCGATTCCGTCCATATGGGCGCTGACGATATACATCTCGCCCGGATGGATGGCGCCGATCTTGGTGCACCAGACTTCCTGGCGTGCGCCCGCAACAGCAGGCTCAGCATCCAGCGCACGGATCCTGGCGTCGGGTTGGGCCAATGGGTCGAAATTGACGCCGGTAGGTTTGACGATGCCCCGCAGCCTTGTTCCGCCGGCGCCAATTTCCGGCTCTTCGCCCTGGGCGGCATGAATGGCGGAGGCGCTCAGTACGCGATGCGGTGGCTCGGCACCGAATTGATAGGTCAGCCGCTCGGTATTGGTGCAGCCATAGCTTTTGAGCTGCGCCTCGATCCAGTCGATGGCGGCGCGGTTGCGGGCGGTGCCCTGGCGGCGGTCGCCGAATTGGGTCAGGCCCTTGATAGTCGACTTGTATTTTTCCAGCTCGAGCCGCTGAACCAGGACGCGGATGGGATCGAGCTGGGATTGGGCGAGGGCAGGGATGCTCAAGATCGCGATGGTACAGACGCAAGCAAGGGTGTGTCGGTTTGTCATTGTCACAGCCTATCAGATTTTCTATCGCCGCACCGGCGCGGCGCGGGCGCGGCTCCGCAGCGATTCATCGATCTGCAGGACCAAGTCTGCAATCGGGAATGCGGCCGCGACGCAGCTCCAGACCACGATCTCGGCATATTTTTCCGGAACGGCGAACAGAACAAGGATCACCCGGACCTCCAGGAAGATCAGGGCGCAGGCAAAGCTGCGCATCATCCATTGCCGGTGCTGCTGGATCTTGCGCCGGCGGATCATGATCAGGGCCATGGTGGTGGCGAAGATCCAGATTGTGGCATCGGCGACCGTGGCGATGGTGAAGTTGCGCGATTCGCCCAACCCCTCCTCGAACCATTGGATATAGAGGCCCACCGGCGCGCCCAGATAGCAGCCGGCGATATAGAGATAGCCCATGGTCTTGTGGACCACGGCATAGTTGCGCCGCAGACGCTCGGAGAATTGGAACGGTCCCAGGAGCAGCGCCAGGGCGGCAAGCAGGCCATGCGGCAGCAGGATGGTCTTGAACGGCTCGATATGGGTCCATTCCGGATCGGACTTGTTGATGAGGAAGCTTTCGGTGGTGCAGATGACATAGAGGTACATCGCGCCGATCAGCACAAAGAGCAGGGTCTTGGCGCGCGGGGCCGGCCATTGCCTTGGCGCTTCCGGTGTTAATTCCATGGCCATGGCGGTCCCCATTCCAATGCAATTGCCAAAAAATTCGCCGACTCGGATCTCTCGGACGGTGTGCAATCGAGTTGTACACGTCTCATTTTTGGTTTTGGGGCGCGATCATCTCCGTAATACGGCCCCGAGCCGTGTCACCGGTCCAGATATTGCCGTGCGAATCCGTGACCAGGTAGGACGCCTCGAGAAATTGGCCAACCCCGGTTCCGTTTCCATTGCCGATGGCGCCGAGCACCTGGCCGGTCTGCTTGTTGACCTTGAGAAACTGACCATCCCAGCCGGAGGCGACCCAAAGATTGTCCTGTTTGTCGAAATAAAGGGCACAGATGAGGTTTCTCAGCTGCATCGTTCTGAGAAACTTGCCGTCCCCCGTATAGACCACGATGCGATATTCTTCGCGGTCGCCAATATAGACATCGCCGGTCCTGGGATCGACGGCGAAGCCATGGGCCATGGTGAATTTGCCTTGACCGACGGCGTTGCCAAACCACTGGTTGATGAATTTGCCGTTTTTGTCGAGATGCAGAATGCGCGCGGCGCCGTCATTGTTGGTCGCGTCATTTGAATCGGTGTCGTTGGGACTCTCATGCCCATGTCCCTGGGCGATATAGATATCGCCCTTGGCATTGAAGGCGACCATCAACGGCTCCCAGAGATATTTTTGCCCCTTGGCTTCGTCCCAATCTCCCCGGTGCCCCCTCACGCCAATGGTCATGAGAAGTTTCCCATCGGGACTTATCTTCTGGGCGGTGGCGCCGGATGCGTCGGTGATCCAAAGATTGTCCTGGGCATCGACGGCAATGCCATGGGCCTTGGCATGATGGGTGATCACGTCATCGCCGATGGAAAAAAGAAGCTTGTGGTTCTTGTCCCACTTGAACAGCTGCGGCCGGCCAGCGGGATTGCGCTGCAGGCCCCACAGATTGTCTTTTGAATCGGTCGCGACGGCCACCATGCCGTAGCGTTCGCCCTCGGGCGAGGGAAACGGATAGGCGAAGGTGTAGCCCATGGTTTGCTTCCACTCCACGGCCTTCACGCCCAGACGATTGCCACCCCTGTCCGGCGCCGGATCGCAAACCGGCGAACTATGGCAATAGGGCGTGCCCAACGTGTTGTTCAGGCTTTTGGCCTCGGCAGCGGAAGCCGACTCCTTGCATTGACTGGATAGCTTGGCTGCATTCTGCAGCAGGCAATAGCGCGTCACCGATCCGTTTCGGGCGCTACAATATTTTGCGATGTCGTTCTCGCAACCGGCCAGGCCCGCGTCAGGCCGGGGGCGCGCCCTGGTTTGGATCATTCCCTGCATGTCTTGCAGAAACCAGGCCGGTGAGCCGTTTGCGGCAGGTCCGGAGGATGCGGCGTCGTTGGTTTGCGAGAATGCAATCGTCGCCGTGAACAGGATACCGAACGAGCCGGCGGCGCAAAAAAGGTAACGGTTTTTCATTTTAAGCCCCCTGCGTGTCTTGTTATTCGACGATGTCATGACGGCCGCGGAAACACCATGCGCCTTCCCGGTACCTTGGTGCCTCGTTGGCCCG
>DATHLY010000163.1:0-7527 GCA_035487655.1 Rhizomicrobium sp.
AAACATCCTCCGCCGAACCGATGATGCGGCGGGCGAAAACGAAATCCGCGTCATCGCTGCGCGGCCCCGTTTCCTGCCTCGTCTGGGGGGCCGGTCCCGGACCGCCATTCAACAGTTGGGCAGGATCGACGCCGAAGAACAGCGACAGTAGCAGAACCACAACCAATCCCAGGCCGCCGCCGCCGAACACCATGCGCGGTCCGAAACCGCCGAACCCACCGCCGCCATAATCCTCGCCGCGGCGGTCTTCCACATTGTCGGAGGGACGAAGGTCATCGAGGCGCATGCATGCTCTATCCTTTGCCCCCGCAAAAGCCAGGCAAAGCTAGAGCCGGCGAACGCGCTCCGCAACTGGGGTCAGTATAGGATTCCCAACAGGGCGGTCACAGCGCCCGTAGCCGCGAGGGCCGGATAGAGAAGTTCCGACCAGGACTGCAATGGCCTGGCGCCCTTCTCCCATTCCAGCGCGCTCAGGGCGCGGGATTGGGTGCGGGCAAAATGATAATCCTGATGGCGATAATCGGCGTGGGCGGAAATATGGGACATAGCACCTCTCCTTTGGCCAAGGAGATGGGGATGCCGAGCAAAAAACGGCGCATGTTCCGGTCATGGCGGCTATCTCAAAGGCGCATGCCCCGCCTCTTGAAAAGCGGGGGCAGAAGCTCCAGTGCGCAGCTCTAGCCTGCGAGCGTCACGCGCTTTGCGGCCAGTTGCGCCCGGATGGACAGTTCGGCCGCCAGAAGGCATTGCGCCTGGTCCTGGGCGGTGTGGGTGCGGTTGACGATGTCGCCGACGAGTTGCAGCCCAAACGGCAAGGGACCATTGTTGCAATCGATGAAGCGGGCGCGGCTGCCATCAACCAGAAACAGGTTGTTGCCTTTGCTCGACACCGCGACATTGGCGTATTTGCGGATCTCGATATAGCCATCCGTGCCCAGGACAAACAGCCGGCCATCGCCCCAGGTGCCCAATCCATCCGGCGTGAACCAGTCGAGCCGCACATAGCCGAAGCCGTGATCACCCCTCAACATCATGTCGCCGAAATCCTGGAAATGCGGATGACCGGGATGGCGCAGATTGGCGACCTGCGCGGCTACAATCTCGGCCTTGGTCGAGCCGGTATAGAAAAGAAACTGGTCGATCTGATGTGAGCCGATGTCGCAAAGAATGCCGCCATATTGAACGTCCTCCCAGAACCAGCCGGGACGCGTCGCCCCGCCGCCATTGTCGCCGGCCCGCTGGATGACCTGATGCGGCGCGATATTGATGGTCTGGATTACCTTGCCGATGGCGCCCTGTCGGACCAACTCGCCGGCATAAACGGCGGCGCGCACTTCCAACCGTTCGGAATAGAGGATCGCATAGATGCGCCCGGTCTCCGCGATAGTTTTCCGCACCAGCGCCAGGTCATCAAGGGTGGTGATGCCGGGTTTGTCGGCGAGGAAATCCTTCCCCGCCCTCATGGCGCGGACCCCGATTCCGGCGCGCTGATTGGCAATGTGGGAGGACAGGACCAGCTGCACCGAAGGATCGTGCAGCACCTCATCCTGGCTGCGCGCGGGCTTTGCATTGGGATAGCGCTTGGCGAAGAGTTTGAGCTTGTCGGGTTCCGCCCCCCAATAGGACACCAGCTCGCCGCCGCCCCGTTGGACGGCACCGATCATGCCATGGATGTGGTCATGACTGACGCCGCAGACGGCAAAACGGATATGGTGCTTGGGCTTTTCTTCGGGCGCCACCGGTAAGGTCTCGGCTTTGGCCTCGCCTGATGTCAGCACCATCAGCGCCATGGACCCCAAGCCGGCTGCTTCCAGAATGTCGCGCCGCTTCTTCATCCCCGTTACCGGATGCGCGTGACTTTGTAGAGTTGCCCTTCCACGCGCATGTCATAGATATCCGTGGAGGTGCCATTGTTAATCGTCGCCTTGTAGGAATTGGCGGGCTTTTTCCATTTGGCCAGACGGATGTCGGACTCGGCCTGCTGCCAGACATGGCCGTCCGCCATGGTGACCGTGAACCTGCCGTCGCGCGCAAAACCATAGGCGGTCATTGGCATGTCGGAAGCGAGCGGCTTGGTACTGCCCACGATCGCGCCCCAGAAGCTTTCGGATTTCGGCTTTGCCGGCGCGCGGCGCGCGACCGCCGCGCCACTGCCATGAGCAGCGTTCCCGTAAGCCGCTCCGGGAGCAGGCACCAGCCGCGTCTGACTTTCGGGCGCCGGGATGAGCCCCAGCAGGGCGCGCATCGGCTGGGCGGAGCCATAGAAACAATCGAGCCAGACCCGGTTGTCGGGAATCCCTTCGCAGCGCGCCGCTCCATCCATCACCGCGTCGCGTGTAGGATCTGCCATCGCCGAAAGCGATACACCCAGCCAAAGCACGGCAACGATGCCGGCAACCGAAAAGCGCGTCTTCATACCCTCACCAGTTGAGCAGCTTCTGCAGATTGCCGCCCTTTACCTTGGCGATGTCGCCCGCCGAATAGCCCTTCATGTGGACATCGACGATTTTGGGCGAGCCGCCGCTCCACACCACCCGTTCCGAGCCGTATTCGCGGATGAGGCGGCGCGTGAAAGGCAGTACGCTTTCGTAATTGGGGCCGTCGCTGGCGATATAATCCAGGCCCGACAGTTTCATGTAAACATTGGGCAGCTTGGCCAGCTCCAGCATGTTGGCATACTCATAAGGATTGCCCAGCTTGGGTTCTCCCATATGGTCGATCAGTACCTTGCAGCCGGGGAATGCGCGAATGGCGTCGGCGGCCTGGAGCGCGTAATTGGGGCCGATATGCAGCTCGATGATCAGGTTGAGCTCCACCGCCTGTTTCCACAGCGCCCGCACATAATCCGCCGCAAAGGACTCCAGATACATTTCCTTGCCGCGAAGGGCATGGAAGCGGGTGGCGACGATGCGCGGCTGGCTTTTCACCAGTGCCGACAGTTTCTTCGGCGACTCGGGATTCTTGGGATAGAACAGGCTGGTGCCCTTGAACTTTTCGGGCGGGGTGCGGCGCAGGCAATCCAGCACCAGCGTGTGATCGTCGCCATAGGGTTCGGGCTGCACGAACATCGCCTTGTCGATGCCGAACTCCTTGAGATGCGCCTCATAGGGCGGCAGGGGATCGGTCGGCAGCTTTTCGGTGTCGGGCTTGTAGACGGCATTGGCATGGAAGGGAAACTTCGCGGTGTTCGAGCTGAACATATGCATGTTCCATTCGATCACCGGCAATGTTGCAGCCGCGGCCGGCGTGCCGACCAGCATCGCGGCTCCCATCAGGGCAAGCGTATCGCGGCGGTTGACCATAGACGTCCCCACTATTTGGTGGCCACTTGCATTTCGCAATTTGCAAAGGGATACCATGCCGGGCGGATACGGGAAACATGAATAGAAAAGCCTTGACGGATCAGGCTATCGCGCTGCAACGCAGCGGCCGACTGGGTGAAGCCGAACGCCTTTATCTTCAGGTGCTGGCGGAAGCCCCGCGGGACTTCGCCGCCCGTCATTTGTTGGGCGTGGTTCGGGCGCAGTCCGGACGCATGGACCAGGCTCTGGCTGATATCGAAGAGGCGTTGACGATCAATCCCCACGATCCGGAAGCGGTGCTCAATCGCGCCAATGTGCTCAAGCTATTGAACCGGCCCGAGGAGGCCCTAACCGGATTTGAGCAGGCGCTGAAACTGAAACCGGAATGGACGCAGGCCGAGAACAATCGCGGCACAGTGTTGCAAGCCTTGGGGCGGCACGAAGAGGCGCTGGCAGCCTATGACCGGGTGCTGGCGGCCGAGCCTGATCATATCGAAGCATTGAACAATCGCGGCAGCGTGCTGCAGGACCTGAGACGCCCGGCGGAAGCCTTGGCGACCTATGACAGGACACTCAGGCTGGCGCCGAATTATGCCGCCGCCTTCAACAATCGCGGCAGCGCCCTCATTGAGTTGAAGCGCTTCGTTGATGCGCTGTCCTGTTTCGACCGCGCGCTGGCCTTGCGCCCGGGGGACGCCCAGGCGATCAACAACCGCGGCAATGCCTTGCAGGGATTGATGCGCTATGAGGACGCACTGGCGGCTTACGATCAGGCGCTGGCGCTCAAGCCCGATTACGCCGAGGCCCTGAACAATCGCGGTGAGGCTCTGCAGCAGCTGAAACGGCATGAGGAGGCGCTGGCCGCCTTCGACCGCGCCGCGTCCGCCCAGCCGCAAGCCTTGGGCGGCGCCGCCATGGCGGCACTCGATCTCTGCGATTGGGCGCGAACCGCCGAGATCAGAGCGCAAATGGAAAAGCGCATCGCCGCCGGCGAACCTATCTCGCCCTGGATCGTCTTGGGCTATAGCGGCGATGAAGATATTCAACGGCAATGCGCCGCAAACGCGATCCGCCGGCGTTTTCCGGTTCTGCCGCCACCGCTGGCGGGGGCGCGGCACAGTCATGACAAGCTCCGCCTTGCCTATCTCTCCTCCGATGTCGGACATCATCCTGTGGCGACTCAGATCGTTCAGCTGATCGAAAGCCATGACCGTCAAGGGTTCGAAATCATCGGCGTCGGCACCAACCCGGACGACGGCAGCGCGCAGCGCCGGCGTCTGATCGCGGCCTTTGATCGTTTTATTGATGCCCACCAATTGCCTCCTTTTGCGATCGCGCAGCAGCTGCGCGCGCTGGAAGTCGATGTGCTGGTGGATCTAAACGGTCACACGCGCGGAGACCATTTCGATGTCTTGAGCCACAAGCCGGCGCCAGCGCAAGCCAGTTGGCTCGGTTATGCCGGCACGACCGCCGCGCCCTTCATCGACTATATCATTGCCGACCGAATCGTTGCCCCTGACCCACAAGCCTTTTCGGAGAGGCTCGCCTATCTGTCGAACTGTTTTTTTCCAAGCGACACCGGCCGCGCCCTGGGCAAGCTGCCCAGCCGCCGGGACGCCGGCTTGCCTCAGGATGGCGTCGTGTTCTGCTGCTTCAACAACAGTTGGAAAATCACCGAACCGGTTTTCACCATCTGGATGCGGTTGCTGAAAGAACTGCCGGGCAGTGTGTTGTGGCTGAAGCAAGCCGGTGAAAAAACAAAAACCAATCTCGGACAGGCGGCAGCGGACCGCGGCATCGATCCCAATCGGCTGGTGTTCGCCAAACCCGCGCCGTTGGATGTGCATCTTGCCCGCCACCGGCTGGCCGACCTCTTCCTGGACACCCTGCCCTATAATGCCCATGCCACTGCTTGTGATGCGCTATGGGCGGGCCTGCCGGTTCTGACTCGGCGAGGACGCGCCTTCGCCGGACGCGTGGCCGCAAGCCTGCTTACGGCAGCGCGTTTACCGGAATTGATTGCGGATACGGCGGAAGAATATGAGACGCTCGCGCTCGCCCTGGCGCGCGATCCCGCGCGGCTAAAGGCTCTGCGCGACAAACTTGCCGTCAACCGCGCCACCGCGCCCTTGTTCGACACCCCGAGCCTGGCGCGCGATCTCGAAACGCTCTATCGCCAGATGCTAGCTGGAACTGTGTAATTCCGAGCGAATGCGCTTGACCGTCTCCGGCGATATGGCGGGCGCTTGGTTGCTCCAATTGTTGCGCACATAGGTGAGGATATCGGCCACCTGCTGATCCGTCAGCCGCCAACCGAAGCTGGGCATTGCGGGGCCGGTAGGCGCTTTGGGCGTGGCCACAGCCTTGCCGCCGGCGAGCACCGTGCGGACGACCGTATCGGCGCGCGCCTGCCTCACCGCGGCATTGCCGGCGAGCGGCGGGAACAAGGCGCTGCCCT
Organism: Rhizomicrobium sp.; assembly: GCA_035487655.1. GTDB lineage: Bacteria > Pseudomonadota > Alphaproteobacteria > Micropepsales > Micropepsaceae > Rhizomicrobium. The sequence continues at coordinate 5,761 of DATHLY010000163.1, forward strand.
TGCCGTCGCGGCCATGGCAGGCGGCACAGCTGATGTCATAGGCATGGGCGCCAGTCTTCATTTGGGCATCGATGCCGCTTGCACCGCCGCCATTGCCTTTGCTGGGTGGCAGATCCTTGAGATAAACGGCGATGGAGATCAGGTCGGCATCCGTCATGCGGGAGGTGGAATTCTCCACCGCTTCTGCCATGGGTCCCGAGGCCAGCGAATGCGCGCTCCGTCCGGTCTCCAGATACTCCACGATGTCGGCGGTGCTCCACGAGCCCAGTCCGGCATTGTGCTCGCCCGTCAGGTCGGGCGCGAACCAGCCTTGCAACGAGGTACCGGTCAGCGAACCCTGGTCGGCGCCAAAAGCATTTTTGGGAGAATGACAGGCGCCGCAATGGCCGGGTCCGTTCACCAGATAGGCGCCGCGATTCCATTCCTCGCTCTTGGCTTTGTCGCCAATCGGCACGGGGCGGAAGAACAGATAATTCCAGCCGCGCATCAAAAACCGCAAATTGTAGGGAAAACGCAGTTGGTTGACGTTGACGATGTTCTTCACTGGCTTGACGGTGCGCAGATAATCCCACAGCGCCGCGACATCGCTATCGGCCATATGGGCGTAATAAGGATAGGGCATCGCCGGATACAGCCGCCTGCCGCCCGGCGCCACGCCGCGCTTCATCGCCAGGGCGAATTCCTGGGCCGCGTAGTTGCCGATCCCTGTCTCCTTGTCCGGCGTGATGTTGGGCGCCACCATCTTGCCGAAAGGCGTTTCCAACACCAGCCCACCGGCCAGGTTCTTGCCGTGGCAGCCTTCGCAATCTCCCAGCGCCACCTGGTATTTGCCGGCGTCGATAGTAGCGGCCTGCGCGGGGATGGAAAGAAGGGCGAAAGCGGCCGCAAACCAAAGCCTCTTGATGCGGATCATGCAGGCACCAGCGCGCCAGGCGATTTGATGTATTTGGTGGTGATGGCTTCCGCCGACCAGAATGCCAGCGCGCCCACCGTGCCGGTGGGATTCATGCCCGCATTGTGGGCAAAGGCGGACGCCCCGATCACGAAGACATTGGGCACATCCCAGCTCTGCAGATATTTGTTCACCGCGCTGGTCTTGGGATCGTTGCCCATGATCGCGCCGCCGGTATTGTGCGTGCTCTGATACGGCACCACGGTCCAGGGGTCGGTGCGAGCCCGCGCCGGATTGAGCTTGGTCGGGCTCATGGAGTTGGCGATGGCGTTGATGGTCTGCGCGGCGTGGACGCCCATCTTGTGCTCGTTGGCCTTGTAATCGAAGGTCATACGCATCAAGGGCTGGCCGAACGCGTTGCGATAGGTCGGATCGAGGTCATAGCAATTGTAGCGGTTGGCCATCACGCTGCCGCTGCCGCTGATGACCATCGCCGTCTGGTACCACTTCGCGGTCGCGCGCTTCCATTCGCTGCCCCACAGCGGCGTGCCTGACGGCACCGGGCGATAGCCGATCGGCAGCGGGGTGTTGAAGCCGCCAGCCACATTATATCCTCCGACGAACTCATGCGGGGCCCGATCGAAGGCCCAGTTGGTATTGAAGTCGTCGATGGTGATGTTGGAGCCGCCGGCATTCATGAAGGGATTGAAGTATTTTCCTTCAAAGAAAAGCGTCGCCGAGGCGCCAGTCTGGTAGCAGTAGTTCTTGCCGATGATGCCCTTTTGCGCGACCGGATCGTACGGCGTGCCGATGCCCGACAACAGCATCAGATGCACGTTGTTGATTGCGTAGGCGCACAGCAGCACGATTCCAGC
>DATHLY010000164.1:0-5906 GCA_035487655.1 Rhizomicrobium sp.
GCCCATCGGCAAGACGGTGAATATCGATTTGCTGCGCAAGGGCAAGAAGCAGACGTTTAAAATCACGGTGCAGAAGCTGGCCGACGATGCCAAGCCGGACAAGCCCGTCAAGGCGCCGCCCGCCCCGGTCAAGAACCAGCCCAAGCTGGCCGAATTGGGCCTGTCGTTGGGGCCATTGGATGCGGCCGCCCGCGTCAAGTTCAAGATCGCGCCCGGCATACAGGGCGTGGCCGTCACCGGCGTGGAAGCCGGAAGTTCGGCGGCGGAAAAGAATCTGCGGCCCGGCGATGTGATCGTGGAAGTGGCGGGCCAATCGGTGAAGACCCCGGACGAGGTCGCCAAGCGGGTGGATGCGGATACCAAGGCGGGCAAGAAATCCATTCTGATGCTGATCAACCGCGGCGGGGATATCACGTATGTGGGATTGCGGTTGAATTGATGTCCGTCTTCATTCCCTCCCCCTTGACGGGGGAGGGCAATTCCTTCGCGCCATGAGCGAAGGAATTGGGTGGGGGTGGGACCATTCCCCCCTCCCCCAAATCATTTGGCAAAGCCAAATGATTTGCCCCCTCCCGCGAGGGGAGGGGGTAATTCTCAGAATTCAACTCGATGGCCCGTTCGCAAGCGTCCTTCGCTACTGCTCGGGACCTACTCACTTGCGGGCCATGACACGTTAATCCCGCCGCACGATCTCGCTGTCGTCGTAACCCTGCAAATAGAGCAAGGCGGTCAGATCATTATGGTTGATGGCCGCAGCTGCGGCCTGGGCCACGACCGGCTTGGCATGATAGGCGACACCAAGTCCGGCTTTCTGAATCATGGCGAGGTCGTTGGCGCCATCGCCCACCGCCAGGCTTTCGGAAAATTCGATTTTCAGGGATTCGACAGCTTGCTCGAGCGCTTGGAGCTTGGCCTCGCGCCCCAGGATGGGCAGGCCCACTTCTCCCGTAAGCCGCTCGCCATCGTCCAACAGGGTATTGCCGCGCTCGGCATGAAAGCCGGCCGCTTCCGCCACGCGCCGGGTGAAAAAACCGAAGCCACCGGAAACAAGCATGGTGTGGGCGCCATGGGCCCGCATGGTGGCGAGCAGCGAGCGGGCACCGGGATTGAGCCGGACCCGCTCGGCATAGGTTCTTTCCAAGGCGTCGAGCTTCAGCCCCTTGAGCATGCCGACGCGTTCCTTCAGCGCCGCCTCGAATTCCAACTCGCCGCGCATGGCGCGTTCGGTGATGGCGGCAATGCGCGGCTTTAGGCCGGCCATGTCGGCCAGTTCGTCCAGGCACTCCACATTGATGATGGTGGAATCCATATCGGCCACCAGCAGTTTCTTGCGGCGCTTTTCGGCGGCGACCAGGTTGATATCCAAGGCAAGACCTTGTCCGCGCGCTTGCGCTTTGCCCAGCACGGCGCGGTCGGACACCGACACATCGAAGGCAAGCCCCGGCGATAGTATTCTTACGGCGCCCTTGGCAAAGTCGGCAAACAAAGCAGGATCCGCACCCTTGCCGATCACATTCAGAACAAACATTGTTGGCCCAATGAAAGGCAAAAGAGTTGAGTTTTGACGCGGTCCTTATTGCAGGCCCCACCGCCAGCGGCAAGTCGGCCCAGGCGCTTGCCCTGGCGGAAGAAATCGGCGGCGTGGTGATCAATGCCGATTCCATGCAGGTCTATCGCGAAGCGCCGATCTTAACGGCCCAACCAAGCGTCGCCGAACGCGCGCGCGCGCCGCATCTGCTCTACGGCCATGTCAGCGTCCATGAGGTCTATTCGGTCGGGTCATGGCGCGACAACGCCATTACGGCGCTGGCACAAGCGCGCACGATGAACCGCATGCCGGTCTTTGTCGGCGGTACGGGGCTTTACTTCATGGCTTTGACCGACGGCTTGGCGGATGTGCCGGCAACGCCGCCGGAAATCCGTGATGCCGCGCGCGCGTTGCTGGATGACATCGGGGTGGAGGCCTTGCATGCCAGGCTGACCGACCGCGATCCGTTGACGGCCTCGCGCCTGCGCGCGTCCGATCCGCAGCGCGTGCTGCGCGCCTTCGAAGTGTTCGAGGCGACAGGGCGGCCTTTGGCACAGTGGCAGAGCGCGCCCGCCGAGCCGGTGCTCAAGGACAAAAGGATCGCCGCCTTTGTGCTGGACCCGCCACGGCCCGAATTGCGCGCCCGCATTGCCGCGCGCTTTGAGGCCATGATGGATCACGGCGGGCTGGACGAGGCACGCATGCTGGCGGGCCTGGACCCCGGCCTGCCGGCCGCCAAGCTGTTGGGGCTGCGCCCTCTTCAGGCCTTGGCGGCGGGAACTTTGACCAGGGACGAGGCGCTGGATGCCGCCATCACTGCGACGCGGCAATTTGCCAAGCGCCAAATGACGTGGTTTCGCCACCGGATGGCACATTATATCTGGCTAGACCCCTTTGTTAGCAATTTAATTACACAATATGGTCTAATATCTGCATGAAATTGCTTGACGCCGCAGCGCAGCATCTTTAGGTTCCGCCGCCATGGACAGGATGCTCGTACTTAATAGGCCGCTGCCGCCGCGAAGCTGACGCTTCCGGGGGCATAGCGGTCATGCGGCAAGGGGCGGAAACGCCCCTTTATCTTTGGTGCGGGTACGAGCAAACAGGTTTCGAGGGACGCAACGATGGACAAGGACGACACACTGATCCGAGGCGGGGCCCGAGGAGAGTCCAGTCCGAATGTGGCTTTGGCGGCCGCCGAAACCATGACCGGCGCGCAGATGGTGATCCGCGCCCTCAAGGATCAGGGCGTCACGCACATCTTCGGCTATCCCGGCGGCGCGGTGCTGCCGATCTATGACGCGCTGTTCAAAGTCGAAGGCATCACCCATGTCCTGGTGCGCCACGAACAAGGCGCGGTCCATGCCGCGGAAGGCTATGCCCGTTCCACCGGCAAACCCGGCGTGGTGCTGGTGACCTCCGGTCCCGGCGCCACCAATGCCGTCACCGGCCTGACCGACGCGCTGATGGATTCCATTCCGCTGATTGTGCTCACCGGCCAGGTGCCCACCCACCTGATCGGCACCGATGCCTTCCAGGAATGCGACACGGTGGGCATTACCCGGCCCTGCACCAAGAACAATTGGTTGGTCAAGGATGTGAACACGCTGGCGCGCGTCATCCATGAGGCCTTCGAGATCGCAACCACAGGCCGTCCCGGTCCGGTGGTGGTGGACATCCCCAAGGACGTGCAGTTCCAGTCCGGCGCCTATCACGGCCCGCATGCCATCCATCACCGCACCTGGCGGCCCAAGACCGATCCCGACCTGTCGGCCATCGTCAAGGCCGTGGAGATGATGGCGGCCGCCAAAAGGCCGATCTTCTATACGGGAGGCGGCATCATCAATTCCGGCCCGGAAGCCAGCCGTCTGCTGCGTGAGTTGGTGGACCTGACCGGCTTTCCCATTACCTCCACCTTGATGGGTTTGGGCGCCTTCCCGGCCTCGCGCCCCGAATGGATGGGCTTGGTGGGCATGCACGGCACCTGGGAAGCCAATCACGCCATGCATGATTGCGACCTGATGATCAATTTGGGTGCGCGGTTCGACGACCGCGTGACGGGCAAGGTCAGCGCCTTCTCGCCCGGCTCCAAGAAAATCCACCTGGATATCGACGCCTCACAGATCAACAAGATCGTGCGGGTGGATTTGGGCATCGTGGCCGATGCCGCCAAGGCGCTGCGCGAGATGATCCGCTTCTGGAAGACCCAGAAGCACAAGGTCCAGGCCGAGGCGCTGAAGGACTGGTGGCAGCAGATCGATACATGGCGGGCCAAGAAGTCGCTGTCCTATCGCAATTCCGACACCATCATCAAACCGCAATATGCCATCGACCGGCTCTATGCGCTGACCAAGCATCGCGACGATGTCTTTGTCACGACCGAGGTTGGTCAGCACCAGATGTGGGCGGCGCAGCGCTTCCACTTCCAGCATCCCAACCGCTGGATGACGAGCGGAGGGCTGGGTACCATGGGCTATGGACTGCCGGCGGCGGTGGGCGTGCAGATCGCTCATCCGCATGCACTGGTGATCGACATCGCCGGCGAGGCCAGCGTGCAGATGACCATGCAGGAAATGTCGACGGCGATGCAGTACGATCTGCCGATCAAGATCTTCATCCTGAACAACGAATATATGGGCATGGTGCGCCAGTGGCAGGAAATCCTGCATGGCGGGCGCTATTCCCATTCCTATTCCGAGGCGCTGCCGGATTTCGTCAAGATGGCGGAGGCTTTTGGCTGCGTCGGCCTGCGCGCGGACAAGCCGTCCGAGCTGGACGACAAGATCAAGGAAATGATCGGTGTCAAAAAGCCGGTTTTGTTCGATGTGCGGGTGGACCCAACGGAGAACTGCTATCCCATGATTCCGTCGGGCGGAGCGCATAACGAAATGCTGCTGTCGCCCGATGACGGCGGCGAGATCAGCGACGCCGGAAAGATGTTGGTTTAAGAGACTCCAAATGCACGATACCAAAATCAAGCAGGACAACGAGGTCGAGCGCCACACGCTGACTGTGCTGGTGGACAATGAAGCTGGCGTGCTGGCACGCGTGGTGGGCCTGTTTTCGGGCCGGGGCTACAACATCGAAAGCCTGACGGTGGCCGAGGTCGATCCCATGACCCGCACCAGCCGCATCACCATCGTCACCAGCGGCACCTTGCATGTGATCGAGCAGATCGAGGCGCAACTGCGCCGCCTGGTGCCCACCCACAAGGTCACCAACTGGACAGATGCTCGCAATGGCGCCAAGGCCGGGATCGAGCGCGAAATGGCGCTGATCAAGGTGGCGGGGACCGGGGAAAAGCGTGTCGAGGCGCTGCGCATGGCCGATGCCTTCCGGGCGCGGCCGGTGGACACCACCCATTCCAGCTTTGTGTTCGAAATCACAGGATCGCCGGCCAAGATCGACAGTTTCGTGGAGCTGATGCGGCCTTTGGGGTTGGTGGACGTCTCGCGCACCGGCGTCGCCGCCATTTCCCGCGGCCCGGAAGCGATGTAAATAGCCGCGGCCGTCCGGCCGCGGAACGGTTTAACACCGACATCGCTCTCGCGATGTCGGTGTGGTTCCAAAAGCAATGCCCGCCGGACGCGGGCCGACAGAAGGGTGAAGAAGACAATGCGCGTCTATTACGATCGGGATGCCGATCTCAATCTGATCAAGAACAAGAAGGTTGCCGTCATCGGCTTTGGCTCCCAGGGCCATGCCCATGCCCAGAACATGCGCGACTCTGGCGTCAAGGAAATCGTGATCGCGGTCCGTCCGGGGGCCAGCGCCAAGAAGGCCGAAGCCGCCGGCTTCAAGACCATGACCGTGCCCGAGGCCGCCAAATGGGCGGACGTGATGATGATGGCCACGCCCGATGAGCTGCAGGCCGACATCTGGAAGAACGAGCTCAAAGACAATATGAAGCAGGGCGCGGCGCTTTTGTTCGCTCACGGCTTTAACGTCCATTTCAAGCTGATCGAACCGCGCCCCGACCTGGACGTGGCCATGGTGGCGCCCAAGGGCCCAGGCCATACCGTGCGCGGCGAATATTTGAAGGGCGGCGGCGTGCCGACCTTGATCGCGGTGCACCAGGATGCCTCGGGCAATGCGCATGACCTGGGGCTCAGCTATGCCAGCGCCATCGGCGGCGGCCGGGCCGGGATCATCGAAACCAATTTCAAGGAAGAATGCGAGACCGACCTGTTCGGCGAGCAGGTGGTTTTGTGCGGCGGGTTGGTCGAGCTGATCCGCGGCGGCTTCGAGACCCTGGTCGAAGCAGGCTATGCGCCCGAAATGGCCTATTTCGAGTGCCTGCACGAAGTGAAGCTGATCGTCGACCTGATCTATGAAGGCGGCATCGCCAACATGAACTATTCCATCTCCAACACTGCGG
>DATHLY010000165.1:0-9903 GCA_035487655.1 Rhizomicrobium sp.
CAATGCGCTGTCGCCAGCACGGTTCTACCACCTGCCGCCTGGGCGCGTGGTCGAACTGGGCACGCAGGTGAGTATCTGACCCATCACGGCGCAAAAGGACCGCGCCGCTAATCCAGCGCGTAAACCAGCGCCTTCAAATACGCACTCTCCGGCAACAGCGGACGCACCGGATGATCCGGACCGGCGCCTGCCTGGCGGATCATGGTGGCGGGACGGCCAGCACGAACCAGGCCTTGCGCGCATTCCTGGGCAAAGCGCTCGGGCGGAATATTGTGAGAACAAGACGCTACCATTACAAACCCGCCGGGCGCGGTGACCTCGGCCGCGAGGCGCGCCAGCTTGCGATAGGCTTTCGCCCCCGGTTCCAGATCTTTTTTGGATTTCACAAAAGGCGGCGGGTCCGCCAGCACGACGTCGAAGCGCTCGCCGGCAGACTTGAGCCGCTCCAGTTCCTCGAACACATCGGCCTTTACCGCCTTGATGGACACCGCGTTGGCGCGTGCGCTTTCCTCTGCCAAGGCCAGGGCCGGCGCGGACGAATCCAGGCACACCACCTCCTTCGCGCCGGCCTTGGCCGCCAGGATGCCGAAGCCGCCGGTATAGGAATAGGCGTCCAGCACGGTCCTGGCTTTGGCAAGCCTGGCCATGAAGGCGCGGTTGTCGCGCTGGTCGTAATACCAGCCGGTCTTTTGTCCTTCGGCCAAGTCGGCGATGTAGCGCGCGCCATTTTCCTCGACCGCGATGCGGCGGCCTTCACCTTTCACGGTTCGCACATAAGGATCCAATCCTTCCAACGCGCGCGAGGGCGCGTCATTGCGCAAGAGAATGGTCTTAGGGCGGAGGATCTCATCCAATGCAGCGGCAATCGCCTCGATCTGCCGCTCCATGCCGGCGGTGCCGGTTTGTACCGTCAGCGTGTCGTCGAAGCGATCGATCACCAGGCCAGGCAGGCCATCGCCTTCGGCATGACACAGCCGGTAGAACGGCTTGTCATAAACCGCCCGGCGCAGCGTCAAGGCATGCTTGAGGCGTTGCGCGAAGAAACCAACATCGACCGCCGCATCGCAGTCGCCGGACAACAGCCTGACCGCGATCAGGCTTTTGGGATTGAAATAGCCGGTGCCGAAAGCCCGTCCATCCTCGCCCCGCACATTGACGACCGCGCCGGGCAAAAGTGTCTTGGCGGCCTGGTCCATGCGAATCTCATTGGAGAAAATCCAGGGCGAGCCGTCGCGGGCCCTTGCCCGCTTGCCCTTGGGCACAATGATGGTTTTGCGTGACATGGTGCGGGGTGTGTAGAGCAAGTTTGGGCCAGATGAAACCCTTGCACTTGCGCCCCCTTGCACGGGCGTCCATGCCGTCCTTAGATGCCGCCTTGACTATCTTAGGAGAGCAGCATGGCCGTCGACGGCAAGTGGGAAATCGTCATCAATTCGCCGCTGGGCGCGCAAAAGGCCGTGCTGGACATCGCCACCAACGGCAACAGCCTGACCGGGACTCAGACGGCGCAACAGGGCTCTGGCCCGTTGGAAAATGGCAAGGTGGATGGCAACAACCTAAGTTGGTCGGCCAAGATCACCACGCCGCTTCCCTTGACCCTGGATTTCACCGGCTCGGTGGATGGCGACAAGCTGTCTGGCAGTGTCAAGGCAGGGTCCTTCGGCTCCTTTCCCTTCACGGGCAGCCGTACCGCCTGATATGCCGCACCGTCCCGAAAAGGGACGTATGCTATTAAAAAGGGCAGCCGCATCGCGGCTGCCTTTTTGTTTTGGAGCCGGCTTTTGAAGATCCACCGTGAAGGCTATCCGTTTACAGCAAGAGCGTACGCGTGAGCGGGAGCGATAAAAATAAAGGAAGCCTGCTGTGAGCATGGCCATTCACCGCGAGGGCTATCCGTTTATTGCAAGAGCGTCCGCGCGAGCGGGAGCGACCAAAAAAGGAAACCCGCAGTGACGATAGCCATTCACCGCGAGGGCTATCCGTTTATCGCGATTTTCGCGGCCGTCAATCTGCTGGCCTTTCTGCTTTCGCCCTGGCTGGGATGGCTCCTGGTGCCCATCACGATCTGGTGCATCGCCTTCTTCCGCGATCCCGAGCGCAAGACGCCACAGGAGCCCGGCCTGATCATTTGTCCGGCCGACGGAAAATTGCTGCCGGTGGTGGAGGCGGTGCCGCCGGCCGAATTGGGGATGGGAGACAGTCCACGCCCTCGCCTTTCCATCTTCATGAACGTGTTCAACGTGCATGTGAACCGCAATCCGGTCTCGGGCCATGTGATGGCGCTGTCCTACCGTCCCGGCAAGTTCTTCAATGCCAGTTTCGACAAGGCCAGCATCCACAATGAGCGTATGTCCATCCGCCTGCGCCCCGAAGGGGAAGGCGGCGATGGGCGCGACCTGGCGGTGGTGCAGATCGCGGGCCTGGTGGCGCGCCGGATCGTCTGCGACCTGGCGCAAGGAGAGGGGGTGCGCCGGGGAGCCAGATTTGGCATTATCCGCTTCGGCAGCCGGGTCGATGTCTACCTGCCGCCGCGCAGCGAAATCCTGGTGGCGCCAGGAATCACGACCAGGGCCGGCGAAACCGTGCTGGCCCGCTTTTTATAGAGAGGGCCGACTTGCAGAAGCCGGATCGAATTTCCCGCCGCAAGCGCGCCCGCCAGATCGTGGCGGCGCGGCTGGAGCGGCTGGAAGATCTCAGCATCGGCAAGCTGGTGCCCTCGACGCTCACGCTGCTGGCTTTGTGCTGCGGCGTCACCGCCATCCGTTTCGGGTTGGCGGATGACTGGACCGCCGCCGTCACCTTTGTGATCTTCGCCATGATCCTGGACATGCTTGACGGCCGCGCGGCACGAATGCTGGGCGCCGACAGCCGCTTTGGCGCCCAGCTCGACAGCCTGGCCGACCTGGTGAGTTTCGGCGTCGCGCCCGGCATCATCATGTACATGTGGAGCCTCAAGGCGATGGGCAATGCCGGCTGGATCGCCGCCCTGATCTTCTGCGCCTGCGGGGCCATCCGGCTGGCTCGCTTCAATGTCGAAAGCGTGCGCGATGAAGGCGCCACCAAAGGCAATCCCTATTTTACCGGCCTGCCGACCCCGGCGGCGGCCTGCATGATGCTGTTGCCGCTCCTGATCTCCTTCCAGTGGAACGGACAATTGGTGCGCGAGCCCTGGGTGTCGGGCATCGTCATCGCCATCACCTCGGTGCTAATGGTCAGCCGCCTGCCCACGCCATCGATCAAATACATGAAATTGCAGCGCCAGCACCGGGCGCTGGCGGCGGTTTGTTTTGTGGTCTTGGCGGCGCTTTTGATCGCCTGGCCCTGGGCCACCATGACCATTGGCCTCTTGATCTATGTGGCGTCCATTCCCTTCGCCATTTTTGCGCATCATCCGCGCTACGCCACGCGCACCAGCCCCTGAAATGTTCCAAATTGAAACACGAGGCATGCGCATGCCGGGCGCAAGCCTGCCTTAAGCTTTGCTGTGCAAGGTGGGTTCCGGCCGACCCATGATTTCACATAACCCCATTTGGATGACAGACCTGCACGCGGATGCGGAGCGCGAAAAGCGCATCCAGCTCGCCTTGCTGCGCGGTGTGGTGGAATCCATCACATCCAACCGGCTGGTGGTGCCGATCTTTGGCCTCGCCGTCTGCGCCATGTTTTCCCACGCCGTGGCGCTGAAAGATCTGGTGGGCTGGTACATCCAGGTGCTGATAGGCATCGTACCGCAGATCATCGTCCTCAACCGGATTCCGCCGGGAACGCTGAGCACCGAGGACTTGCGCAAATGGTCGTTGCGCGTCGCCGCCGCCAACCTGTTCGTGATCGCCAGCTGGTCGACGCTGGGAATCTGGCTTTGGCTCAAGGGCGGCACCAATTCCAACCACATCATGATCGAATTGCTGCTGGCGGCGACCTTTGCCGCGCACGCGGCCATCACGGGTTCCTGCCGCACCATCGCGCGTCCGGCGCTGGTGCTGTATCTGGCGGTTCTGGTCGTCGTGCCCCTGCAGGGCCTGTTTGTGTCGGAGACCTTCACCCGCAGCGCATTCATGGTGGCGGTGGCGCCGCTTTATGTCGGATTCGTCGCACTGATCAGCCGGCGCAACCGCAAGCGCGCCCGCGCCGCCATCATGCTGGCCCAGGAACGCGACACGCTGATGGCCGAGCTGGTGATGGCCAAGCTGGAATCCGACCGCGGTCGCGAACAGGCTGAAGCCGCGAACCGCGCCAAGTCGCAATTTCTGGCCAATATGAGCCACGAATTGCGCACGCCGTTGAACGCGATCCTGGGCTTTTCCGAAATTATTTCCAGCCGCATCTTTGCGAAAGACGATGAGCGCACCGTCGAATATGCCAACCTCGTCCATTCCTCCGGCAAGCATCTTCTGGCTCTGATCAACGACATCCTGGACCTGGCCAAGATCGAGGCCGGGCGGTGGCAGCTCCAGGAAGCGGAATTAAGCCTGCATGCCGTCGCAACAGATGCCTTGCAGCAGGTGATGTGGCGCGCGCAGAACGACAAAATCGCCCTGGAAAATACTGTCGATCCCCGGCTCGAGACGGTTTTTGCCGACGAGCGCTCGATCAAGCAGATTCTGCTCAACCTTTTGTCCAATGCCGTGAAATTCACGCCCGAATACGGCACGGTGAAAATTTTCGCCCGCCGTCTCGCCGATGGCGGCATGCTGGTGGGCGTCAGCGATACCGGCATTGGCATCGCCGCCGAGGACCAGGCCAAGGTGTTCGACAGTTTCGGCCAGGGCAAGCACGATGTCGCCATTGCCGACAAGGGCACGGGATTGGGCCTCACCATCGTCAAGGGATTGGCGGAAGCCCATGGCGGCACCGTGCGCCTGGAGAGTGAAGTGGGCGTAGGCACGACCGTCAGCTTGCGCCTGCCCGCGGCACGCGTGATGACCCGCAAGGCGCACGTCGCGGCCTAGAGCAAGTTGGGGCCAGATTGAATCAACTGCGTTGCGCTGCGGCGAGGTGATCCGCTAGGAGCCGTGCGAAGAGCGTATCGGGTAATACGGTCGAGTACGGCGACGCCGCGGGCGCCCGCCGCAACGCAACCCGAAGGGCCGGGGTCTTTGCGTCCATACCCTGCCGCTAGGCAAGCCTGCCCGTGCCCGGCGCAGTGGTTCAATCTGGCCCCAGCTTGCTCTACACACTATCCGGTCTTGCGCAGCGCGGCTTCCCGCACGAGCATCAAGACATGGACAAAGCTCAGCTTATCGATCACCCGGGGTGAGAGCAGGAAGGGATAGAAATCCGTGAGCCCCATGCTGCGATTGAGATTGTTGGTGGCGAACTGCACCGGCAGCCAGGCATCGATCAGCCGGTCCATATCCGCCGCATAGGGATCGAAATCGATCGCCGCCGCGAGCCCGCCGTCGGCGCGCCTGGGCTTCACCTTCAAGCCGAAGGCGGCGGCGGTTTCCAGCGTATCCACGATGTGCAGGTAATGCGCCCAGGTCTCGGCGAAATCCTCCCAAGGATGAGAGGAAGCATACATGCTGATGAAATTTTCCTGCCAATTCGCCGGCGGGCCCTCCTCATAGTAATTTTTCAGCGCTTCGCCATAATCTTGGCCCTCCTCGCCAAACAACGCACGGCATCCTTCCAGGAGCACAGGGTCGCGGGCGACAAGCCGGTCCCAGAAATAATGCCCGATCTCATGACGAAAGTGCCCCAACAGGGTGCGATAAGGCTCGCCCATCTCGGTGCGGACCTTTTCCCGCGTCGCATCGTCGGCTTCCTTCAAAGCCAGCGTGATCAACCCGTTGTCGTGACCGATCATCACCCCGATGGCATGGGTCTGGGGCGGATCGGAGAGAAAATCGAACGCCAATCCCTGTTCGGGATCGTCAGCACGGCTTTCCAGGGGCAGGTTCAGCCGGAGCAGGGAATAGAACAGCCGATGCTTGGCTGTCTCCATCTTGCGCCACAACAGATCATTGCCCGGGACGGTCAAGTCCGGGACTATCCTGTTGTGACGGCAGGCCACGCAAAAGCCGGTCTTGTCATCGGCGGCGACCATCCAATTGCACATGCCGGCGTCGTAGTTCTTGCAGAATTTGTAGACTTTGTGCGGAGCGGCCAGGGCGCGCCAGCCCTGGGCGGGGCCTAGATCTTCGATCGATTCCAGAGCGGAAATCTCATTAAAATCAGTGAGATAGCCAAGAGCCCTGCCGCAATTCTCGCAGCGAATATTCTCGAAATACAGGAGCTGGCCGCAGCCCTGACACGTGAACAGCTTCATGATGGAATCTTCACCGGCCTCTTTTTCAGAAACGCCTGCTTTCTGAGGACGTTCCGCGTGAAGCGCGGGGCTGCGGCGTGGCGGCTTGTAGCCGCATCTTCGCACTTGCGGCATAGTTGGAGCAAGTTGGAGCCAGAGGAAGCAACTTGCTCCGATTCCTGAGGACTTCCGATGAGCATCCAGGCTGCCCTTCGTCATGTCACCCGCTACCGGTACGACCGGCCGATCGCGCTGGGACCGCAAACCATCCGCCTGCGTCCAGCCCCTCATACCCGCGCCAAAGTGGCGGCCTATGCCCTGAAGGTCGAACCGGAGGGGCAATTCCTCAACTGGCAGCAGGACCCGCAGTCCAACTGGCTGGCGCGGGTCGTGTTTCCGGACAAGGTCGATCATTTCACCGTCAGCGTCGAGTTGACGGTCGAGATGGCGGTGATCAATCCCTTCGACTTTTTTCTCGAGCCCAGCGCCGAACAATTTCCCTTCACCTATTCCGACGAACTGAGGGCCGAGCTGGAGCCCTATCTCAATCCCAGTCACGGCGGTCAGGCGTTCGATCGCTACCTCGCCGCCATCCCGCGAGATGCGAAGCAAACCACGTCCTTCATTTTCGACCTCAATGCGCAGCTTGCCCGCGACATCCGCTACCTGATCCGCATGGAGCCCGGCATCCAGACGCCGGAAGAGACGCTGTGCAAGGCTTCAGGGTCGTGCCGCGACAGCACCTGGCTGTTGGTGCAGCTGCTCAGGCATCTGGGCATGGCGGCGCGCTTTGCCAGCGGCTATCTGATCCAGCTCAAACCCGATGTGAAGCCGCTCGACGGTCCGTCCGGCCCGGAGAAGGACTTCACCGATCTGCATGCCTGGTGCGAAGTCTATCTGCCAGGCGCCGGCTGGGTGGGTCTGGACCCCACGTCCGGCCTGTTTGCCGGCGAAGGCCACATCCCGCTGGCTTGCACCGCCAATCCCACCCAGGCGGCGCCGATTTCGGGCGCCGTTGAGCCTGGGGAAGTCCTGTTCGATTTCGACATGGTGGTGACACGGATCAAGGAACCGCCACGCGTCACCAAGCCCTATAGCGAGCAGCAATGGGGCGAAATCGAAAGACTCGGCGATCAGGTCGACAAGATTCTCCAGAATCACGATGTGCGCCTCACCATGGGCGGCGAGCCGACCTTTGTCTCGATCGATGACCGTTCCGGCGCAGAGTGGCACACCGCGGCGAGCGGCCCCACCAAACGGGCCCTGGCCGATACCTTGATCCGGCGGTTGCGCGAACGTTTCGCGCCCGGCGGATTGCTGCATTACGGCCAAGGCAAATGGTACCCCGGCGAATCCCTGCCGCGCTGGGCTTTCTCGCTGTTCTGGCGCGCCGACGGCGTGCCTGTGTGGAAGAGCGGCGACCGCATTGCCGCCGAGCATAAAAATTACCAGCCGAGCCTGCCCGATGCCAGGTCGCTGACCGAAGCGATTGCGCGGAAATTGGGTTTGGACGGCTCCTTCATAATTCCCGCCTTCGAAGATTTCTGGCACCACCTGGCCCAGGAGCGCCAGCTTGCCCACAATGTCGATCCCCGCGACTCCAAGCTCGAAGATCCCGAATTGCGCGCTCGGCTGGCGCGGGTGTTCGAACGGGGCTTAAGCCGCGAGGCGGGATTTGTGCTGCCGGTCGAGAAAGGCACAAACCGCTGGCGCAGCGAACATTGGACCACGCGCAGCGGCCATCTGTTTCTCATTCCCGGCGACTCGGCCATCGGCTTCCGCCTGCCGCTGAATTCTCTGCCTTATGTGCCACCCGAAGCCCGCACGTTCGTGCCGCCGCCCGATCCCTTCGCACCCTTGCCGGAATTGAACGGTTGGCGGCCTCCGCCGCCGGGGGAATCGCCGGACAAGAGCGGCCAGGATTACAGCCGAGGCAACGGCCGGGCGGGCGGGCGCATGCCGGCGGTGGAAGGCCCGTTCCGCGCCATCAATAGGGCGATCACCGAACTTGTCGGAGAGCCGGCGGTGCGCACGGCGCTGACGGTTGAGCCGCGCGGCGGCAGGCTGTGCGTGTTCATGCCGCCCTTGCCTAGCGCGGGCGATTATTTTGCTTTGCTGTCGGTGGTGGAGGACTGTGCCGAACAGCTGGATCTGGCCGTGCATATCGAGGGCTATCCGCCGCCCTTTGATCCCCGCATCAAAGTCATCAAGGTGACGCCCGATCCCGGCGTGATTGAAGTCAATATTCATCCTGCCAGAAACTGGCGCGAACAGGTCGAGATCACGCGGGCGCTGTATGAGGAAGCGCAGGCCTGCCGCCTCTCGGCGGAAAAGTTCATGCTGGATGGGCGCCATACCGGCACCGGCGGCGGCAATCACATTGTGGTGGGCGCGGCGAACCCGCCTGACAGTCCCTTCCTGCGCCGTCCCGACATGCTGAAAAGCATCATCACCTATTGGCAGAACCATCCCAGCCTCTCCTATCTCTTCTCCGGCCTGTTCATCGGCCCCACCAGCCAAGCGCCCCGGCTGGACGAAGCGCGCCACGATTCGTTGTACGAATTGGAAATCGCTTTCGACGAAATTCCGTCGCGCGCCGCCGCCAATATCCCGCCCTGGCTGGTGGACCGGATCTTCCGCAATCTTCTGGCCGACTCCACCGGCAACACCCATCGCACCGAAATCTGCATCGACAAGCTCTATTCGCCGGACGGCCCAACCGGCCGGATGGGATTGGTGGAATTCCGCAATTTCGAAATGCCGCCCCATGCCGAGATGAGCCTGGCGCAGTCGCTTCTCTTGCGCGCCTTGATCGCGCGTTTCTGGCGCGAGCCCTATCACTCCAAACTGGTGCGCTGGGGCACCGGCCTGCATGACCGGTTCCTGCTGCCACATTTTGTCTGGACGGATTTCGCCGACGTCATCGCCGATATGAATGCCCATGGCTTCGGCTTTGACCCGGAATGGTTCAGGCCGCACTGGGAATTCCGCTTCCCCAAAATCGGCGCGGTGCAATATGAGGGCGTCGGCCTGGAACTGCGCAGCGCGCTGGAGCCGTGGAATGTGATGGCCGAGGAAGGCGCGCCGGGCGGCACGGTGCGTTTTGTTGATTCCTCGGTGGAGCGGCTGGAAGTGAAAGTGACGGGCCTTACCCCGGGCCGGCATTACGCGCTGGCGAATGGCCGCGCCTTGCCGCTGCGCGCCACCGCGCAAGGGGAAGCGGTGGCCGGGCTGCGTTTCAAAGCCTGGAAGCCGGCGCATGGGTTGCATCCCACCATTCCCGCCCACACGCCCTTGGTGATCGAGTTGTGGGACAGTTGGCGCAAGCGCTCCATCGGCGGCTGCACCTATCATGTTGCGCATCCCGGCGGGCGCAATTTCGAAATCTTCCCCGTCAATGCGAATGAGGCCGAAGGCCGGCGGCTGGCCCGTTTCGAACCCTTGGGCTTTACCGGCGGCATGTTTGAAGCGCCAAGGGAGGAAACCCATCCCGATTTCCCCTATACTCTGGACCTGCGCAGGGGGGTCTGAGTCGTCAGTGTCGGAAGTCGCAGAACCGCCCACCGCCGTCCGCTTTGACGAGTTGCGCGACTCGGATGGCGCGGTTCGGCCGCATTGGCGGTCTTTTGCAAAGACCCTCACGCAACTCTCGCCAG
>DATHLY010000166.1:0-3324 GCA_035487655.1 Rhizomicrobium sp.
CCTTGCCGAGGCGCAGCTTGCCGGCGTCAAGCGCCTGCTCATGGACAATGGCTACGCCATCGCCCGCATCGACGGCAAGCCCGACAAGACCACCGGGGGCGCCCTGGTGGATTTCCGCAAACGGATGAATTTCGCACCCAATGCCGGCAATTCCGAACTGTTCCAGGCCCTGGAACAGCAAGCACGCCAGAAGATCGCGCCCGCCGGCTACACAGTCTGCAACGACTCGCGCGACGTGCTGCTGGTGGCGCTGGGTCAGGTGGAAGGCGGCAAGCCCGTATCGCGCGGCTGGTGGACAGTGCAGCCGGGCGCCTGCGCCAAGGCCGTCACCACGCCGTTGAAAAGCAATGCGGTCTATTTGTTGGCAAAGAAGAAAGGCGGCGCGGCGCTGGTGAGCGGTTCCAAGAAATTCTGCACCAGCCCTGTCATCTTCGACATTCAGGGCGCAGAGAATTGCGCCGCGCGCGGCTTCACCGAGCAAGATTTTGCCACGACAGTGACCAAGGGCGTTGCCGGCTATGTCGCCCATATCGGGCCAGCGGGGCTGGAAAAGTAGGGGCTGCATCTTCATTCCCAAAGCTTGTCATGGCCCGCGAGTGAGTAGCGACAGCGTACGAACGGGCCATCCAGGTGAAGACAGCGCCTCAGCTTCAGAGAGATCGCAATTCCATCTGGATGGTCCACACGGAATTTACACTCCGGCCGCGCTTCGCGCTGACCGGGGTGGCGGGCCATGACAGTTTGGATGTTGTTTCTAAGAGTTCACGCCGCGATGTTGAAATAGTTGAGATGCCAGCGCATCTCTTCCTTGCTCAAGGGAAAACCCACGCCGCCGCGCGCCGGCAGCACTTCTCGCGTCGGCAGCCTCATGATCAGAGTCTGGATCTTGAAGGCCACCCGCATGGAGAGATGCGCGTGCCAGACCAGTGACACCAGCGGCTTGGCGCTGCCGGCGGTGAGGATCTTCTTCACCGTCTGCTCGTCGATATTGGTGAGTTGCGCCAAGGCCAGGATCACCGTCTCGCGTTGGCCGGCCTGGGCCGCCTTTTCCACAAAATCCCCGTCCAGGCGCCCCTCCTTCTTGGCAGTTGCGACCAAGTCGGCGGCGGAAACCCCGCCGCTTTCCACCGGCGTCTCCGCCAGCCGCGCCCGCAATTCGCGGTTCAGATGAATGCGGGTCGCATCCGACAGATCGTTGCGGGCCGCCAGCCGCTCCAGGATCGAGGCCCCCACCAAGCTGCCGATGCGGCGGATCACCCGCGCCGAAAGATCGGCGCGCAAGGCCAGCGGCAAATGCCAGGCGCTGATTTCTTCGGCCTGGTCGACGATCCGCTCCATGGTCTCCTTGCGGATTTTGGAGTTGGGATTGACCAGGAGCGCCGCCACAGCGGGAACGTTCAAGGATTGCACCAACACATCGCTAACAGGTTCGCTGACCGGATTGCGCTTGGCAACCGCCGTCAACACTTCCTGCACCTGGCCGCAGGCAATGATCTCGATCAGGTCCGCGTCGGAGAGCAAGGGAGAATATTCCAGGATGGGCGCCGCCACCACGCTTTCCATGTCCTGGGCCAGCCGCAGCACGATTTCGCGCGGGATGCAGTCCAGATATTTGATCTCTTCGGCCAGGATCGCGCGCACGCGCGTGGTGGCGTCGCGCGCCAGACGTTCCAAGGTCTCGATGGTGAGCGCCATAATGTGGGAGCTTTCGCGCTCGGTCAGGCCGGGCATCAAGCGGGCCATCTTCACCGCCAGTTCGGCACGCACGTCCTCGCATTCGTCATCGGCCAGAAGCCTGTTGGTAAGAGCCGGCGCCGCCGGATTGGCGGCGACCGCCTGGCGGGTGGCGGGCGCGCCATGGACTGCGAGATAGTGCAGCACATCCGCACCCGCGTCGGTACGGCCCGCCAGTTCGGAGGTGCCGCCGGGCTTGCCGGTGCGGATATCCAGGATGTCGAGCGCCTCGCGCGGGTCAAGGCCCGGCTTGCCGTTCGCACGGCCGGCAGACGATGAACGGTCCATGCTTCCCTTGATCTGGGCCCCGGCACGTATTTTGGCCCTGGCCCTTTAACAGGCTTTAAATAGGATTGGTGGACGTGCGTTAACACTGCTTGCGCCGCCCGCCCGCCCAAGCCATGTTCTGGCCCCATGGAAAGCGCGAATATCGTGAAAAATAGCGGTTCCAGGACGGATACGGCACCGGATTCGCGTCCTGACTTTCGTCATGTGAATAGCTGGATTTTCGACCTGGACAACACGCTTTATTGCGCCGACAGCGGGATCTTCGCCCAGATCG
Organism: Rhizomicrobium sp.; assembly: GCA_035487655.1. Taxonomy (GTDB): domain Bacteria; phylum Pseudomonadota; class Alphaproteobacteria; order Micropepsales; family Micropepsaceae; genus Rhizomicrobium. The sequence continues at coordinate 2,297 of DATHLY010000166.1, forward strand.
AGGGCCGGATGACCGATTATGTCATGGCCTTCCTCAAACTCCCCCGCGACCAGGCCTATGCCCGGCAAAAGGAGCTCTATCGCCAATATGGCACAACTCTGAACGGGTTGATGCGCGAGCACGGCGCCTCGCCGGAAGACTATCTGCATTATGTTCACGACATCGACCTTAGGAGCCTTCAGCCGGACGCCGGCCTGACGGAGGCGATCGAAAAGCTGCCCGGGCACCGCTTTGTCTTCACCAATGGTTGCCGTGACCATGCCGCGCGCATCCTGGAACGGCTGGGCATGGCGGCGCTGTTCGATGAGGTTTGGGACATCCGCACCATGGGCTTTCAGCCCAAGCCGCAGATGGAGGCCTATCAGAGCGTGGTGGCGGCTTCGGGGCTCGCCTGCGAACAGGCGGCAATGTTCGACGATCTTGCCCGCAACCTTGTGCCGGCCGCACGCCTCGGCATGACCACGATATGGTTGAAAAGCGATGCGCCTTGGGGCAAGCACGGCCCGCTGATGGACGTCGCTCCCGGCGACATCGATCATGAGACCGACAACCTCACCCAGTTTCTGCAAAGCATCAGGATTTGAACATGAGTGACTTGAGCGCCGTCATCAACGCCGCCTGGGAGAAGCGCGACCAACTTGGCGTGTCGTCGAAAGGCCCCGAGCGCCAGGCGGTGGAAGCCGCGCTGGAAGCGTTGGACAATGGCTCGCTCAGGGTCGCGGAAAAAATCGACGGCCAGTGGAAAGTCCATCAGTGGCTGAAGAAAGCCGTGCTGCTGTCCTTCCGCCTCAATGACATGAAGCTGATTTCCGGCGCGCCCGACCAGGCGGTGTGGTGGGACAAGGTGGACTCCAAATTCCTGGGCTGGGACGAAGCCACGTTCCGTGCCGCCGGTTTTCGCGCTGTGCCGGGCGCGGTGGTGCGCCGCTCGGCCTTCATTGCCAAAGGCGCGGTGTTGATGCCAAGCTTCATCAATGTCGGCGCGCGGGTGGGTGAAGGCACCATGATCGACACCTGGGCCACGGTGG
>DATHLY010000167.1:0-5636 GCA_035487655.1 Rhizomicrobium sp.
ACGGATCGCGTTTTTGTCGTCGCCTCTGCCGAGCCCCTCGATCGCGATCTCATCAAGACCGGTGAGGCCCGTTTCGAGCGATCGCAGCGCCTTCTGCAGGCTTTCCTGGAAAGTGCCGCCGATCGCCATGGCTTCGCCGACCGATTTCATCGAGGTTGTCAGCACCGGCTCGGCGCCCGGGAACTTCTCGAATGCGAAGCGCGGCACCTTGGTGACGACATAGTCGATGGTCGGCTCGAAACTGGCCGGCGTCACCTTGGTGATGTCGTTCTTGAGTTCATCCAGGGTATAGCCGCAAGCAAGCTTGGCGGCGATCTTGGCGATGGGAAAGCCGGTGGCCTTGGAGGCGAGGGCGGATGACCGCGACACCCGCGGGTTCATCTCGATCACCACCATGCGGCCGTCCTTGGGATTGACCGCGAACTGCACGTTGGAGCCGCCGGTTTCCACCCCGATCTCGCGCAACACCGCGATCGAGGCCGAGCGCATGCGTTGATATTCCTTGTCGGTGAGGGTGAGGGCAGGGGCGATGGTGATGGAATCGCCGGTATGCACGCCCATGGCGTCGATGTTTTCGATGGAGCAGATGATGATGGCGTTGTCAGCCTTGTCGCGCACCACCTCCATCTCGAATTCCTTCCAGCCCAGTACCGATTCCTCGATCAGCACTTCGTTGGTGGGCGAGGCTTCCATTCCCGACTCTACAATCGCGAAGAATTCCTCGCGGTTGTACGCGATGCCGCCGCCGGTGCCGCCCATGGTGAAGCTGGGCCGTATCACAGTGGGAAGCCCTACCTGGTCCAGCGCCGCGAGCGCCTTGGAGAAGGTCTCCGGCGCCAACTCCATCACGGGGGCATTGTTGCCGTCGAACAGAAGATTTCCGCCGGAATCCTTTTTGTGACGCAGCTGGCCCTTGAGCGTGACACCTTTGGGCACATCCAGGCCGATCTTGGTCATGGCCTGTTTGAAGCGCTCGCGGTCTTCGGCCTTGTCGATGGCATCGGCGGTGGCGCCGATCAGTTCGATATTGTGGCGCTTGAGCGCGCCGATCTTGCGCAGCGACAATGCCGTGTTCAGTGCCGTCTGCCCGCCCATGGTGGGAAGCAGGGCAAAGACCTTGCCTTCGGGCACATTGGGCCGCTCGCGGGCGATGATCTTTTCCACAATCTCCGGCGTGATCGGCTCGATATAAGTGGCGTCCGCCATGTCGGGGTCGGTCATGATTGTGGCGGGATTGGAATTGACCAGCACCACCCGGTAGCCTTCTTCGCGCAGAGCCTTACAAGCCTGGGCCCCGGAGTAATCGAATTCGCAGGCTTGGCCGATGACGATGGGCCCCGCGCCGATGATCAGGACGGTGTGGATATCGGTGCGTTTGGGCATGCATGCTCGCGCGGAAAGGCCGGCGCTTTTGAGGGCGCTTTGGTCCGGCCAAGATGTAGGTTAAGGGGACCGTCTAGACGGTCAGGCCGCGTCGCGCAACCCCCAGTTTTTTGATGATCGCACGGCCTTTGTGGAAAAGCGTTGCTTTTCCACGGCCGTGCTCCGGAAGCAGCACAGGTCAGCTCTTCCAGCGCAGGGTCCGTTCCTGCACAGGATTGACGAATTCGGTGCCGTTTTCGACCGATTCTGCCCAAGCTTTCTTGACCCGGTGGTACCAGATGGCGGGCTGGTCGGCGTCCTGGATCAGCATCAGGTTGGGGTTGAACTTCAGGCCTTCGCGCTGCAGCTCCACGATCTTGCGGTCGTCGGCAATGAAGGTTGAGCCCAGGGCCCAGAAGAAGGGATAAATGAAGTTGAGCCAGGCGGGCCAATAAAACACTTGGATCACATCGGTATTCTCGGTATCGCGCGGGGTGCAGACGGTCAGGCCTACAACCTTGAAGTCGGCGCCAAACAACCGGCCTTTGATGATCTCGAAGCGGGTGGAAGGCAGTTCGAAGGTGATCTCGGTGGTGACGTCGCCGAGCAGGCTGTAGACCGGCTTGGACGGCTTGTGCGCCGTCATCACAAAGCCGTTGGGCAGCGGCGCATAGTGTTTTTCCTTTACCCGCGGCGTCCTCTTCCACCACCAATGGTCATGCACATAAGGACCATGCGCGGGATCCATCAGCCCGATCACGGCATGGTCGATGCCGCAGCGGAAGAGTTGGGTCTCGGTCCAGCGCATGGCATGCGAAACGCCAACCGATGGCGGTTCCGACTTCGGGGGCCCGCCCGGCTTGGCGGCCATATACACCCAGACCAAACCATCCTGTTCGCGCACCGGATAGGCACGGACGCGGATATTCTCGGCCTTCAGATCTTCCTGGCCGGTGAGGGAGGGGATTTTGCTGCACGCTCCGTCGCGCTTGAATCGCCAGCCGTGATAGGTGCATTCCACGCTGCCTTCGGCCATGATGCGGCCTGCCGACAGGGGCACGCCCCGATGCGGGCAGATGTCGCGCAGCGCAAACAATTCGCCGGATTTCAGCCGTCCCAGGGCAACCGGTTCGCCCAGCAGCATCTCGCGGCGCATCTGGCCGGGCGCGAGGCTTTTCGCCAGCGCCGGCATGTACCAGAGGTCGCGCAGGAACTGGCTCGGGTCTATGCCCGGCGCCATGGCCACAGTTTCGCCCACCATTTGGAACTGCTTAGAGAATCGGGCCGGAAAAAGCCAGAATGCCGCTTTACGTCCTATCCCGAGACGTTAGGCTTTGGAACCATGAAAAAAATCGCCAAAACCCTGGTGGATGCCAAGATTCTGGACCGTGCGCTCCTTGCCGGTGTTTTGTGCGAGGCGGGATTTGTGGCGCTGGGTCATTATCGCCCGGTCATCAAGGAACATTTCGGCCTGTTCGGCTGCATGATGATCGCAGGCACCGCGGCGCTGCTCTATGCCCGCGATCTGGCGCGCGGCTACATTTCAGGTGCGCTGGGCGGGCTGGTGATCGGGGCTGCCTGCGGGCTGGTGGCGGTCGGTGCGGCGAATCTGTTGGGCGACCATCCGGATCGATTCCTGCCTTATGGCGTGATGATCTCGGCCCTGATCGGGGCCATAGGTGGGCTGTTCGGGCAATATGCGGCCTGGATACGCGCCTTCATCGCCACATTGCGGGAATAACGGCGGGCACGCGAAGACGCGTGGCGCGACAGCGCGATCGATTTCCGATTCGATTTTTTGAGAGACTGTCGGTTGGCGCGAAACCACCCCGGAAAGGGGCTGGGGGGCTTGTTAATCCGAAGCGGCCCGCAGCCAACCGACGGGCGGACTGTCACCTTGGAAAACGACAAGGCCATGGTTCAATCGTGACCATTTCAGGGCACGGAGTGAAAATTTCGACAGGATGATTCGCGTCATCCAGGAGAATCATGAGGTTCCACGCTTGCAGCATCCGGGTTCCCGTTTCATCATCTCGTGACATGGTGGAAGAGCCCATAGCGTTGCATCGCGCCGCCCTGCTGGGGGAGGCGCGAGACATGTCACCGGCAGCGGTATCGCAGGTCACGTTCGATCGTCTCGAACTCCATCGCATCCTTGCCATCTATGGCCGCATGGTCGCCGCCGGCGAATGGCGCGATTACGCCTTGGATTTCCTGGATGAAATGGCGGTGTTCTCCATCTTCCGCCGTTCCTCCGAGGTGCCCTTGTTTCGGATCGAAAAGCGGCCGCGGCTGCGCAACCGCCAGGGTCAATACAGTGTGGTGGCGGCAGGCGGGATCATTCTCAAGCGCGGCCACGAACTGGCCCAGGTGCTGCGAATCTTTGACCGCAAACTGTTGAAGGCGTTGGCCGCCAAGGAGTGACGGCCGCCAGGCCGGGATACAAAAAAGCCCGGCATTGCTGCCGGGCTTTTGATTTGAAGGCTGCTTTCGCTTAGCGGCGGTTGCCCATGAAGCGCAGCAGGAACAGGAAGATGTTCAGGAAGTCGAGATAGAGCGCCAGGGCGCCCATGATCGCGGCCTTGCCTGCCACCGCCACATCGCCACCCACGGCATAGTAGGTGTTCTTGATCTTCTGGGTGTCCCAGGCGGTCAGGCCGGTGAAGATCAATACGCCCAGCACGCTGATTACAAAGTTTACCGCCGAAGACTTGAAGAAGAAGTTGGCGAGGCTGGCCAGAAGGATTCCGATCAGGCCCATGAACAGGAAACTGCCGAAGCCCGTGAGATCGCGCTTGGTGGTGTAGCCCCACAGGCTCATGGCGCCGAAGGTGCCGGCGGTGACGAAGAAGGTCATCGCCACGCTGGCGCCGGTATAGAACTTTAGAATCCATGCCAGTGACGCGCCGACCAGGGCGGCATAGACCCAGAAGGTTGTCTGCGCAGCAGCCAAGCTCATCTGCATGATGCGGAAGGACAGGAGGAGGACCATGCCCAGCGGCGCCAGCATCACCACCCAGCCCAACAGCGTGGGCGATTGGGCGACGCCATTGGCGGTCACTACGTCATGGTAGAAATTGCTGTAAATGGCGGGCGTATTGGCCACCAGCCAAGCCACGGCGCCGGTCAGCGCCAGGGCGCCCACCATGTAGTTGTAGACCCGCAGCATATGGGCGCGCAGGCCTGTATCCATCGTGTCGGCGGCGGTGGTCGCGCCACGCACAAGTCGATTGTCGAAGTCAGCCATTGGTTACTCCCTTTGACCCCCAGTATATCGTGGTTTGCCCTGGCCGTATCAAGGCCACTGGCAACTGGAAATATTTTAAAGATTAAAGACGGTTAAGCCGTCCTCAACAGCCGTGCCGGCCGTGTCCTGAGCGCTGCCAGCGCTCCCAAAAGCCCGAAAACCAGGGTAGCCGCGCCGCCGCCCGCTACCGTCACGATCACCGCCTGGGCGTCGAAGGCGAAAGGAACATCCAGGACGGATTCGGCGATCACCCAGGCGGCCAATGTGCCTGCCGCCAGGGCGATTGCTCCGGTGGCCAGGCCTAGAAAGCCATATTCGATCATGTAGACGAGGGCGATTCGGACCCGGGTCGCGCCCAGTACCTTGAGAATGGTGGCGTCATAGATCCGCGCCCGGTTGCCTGCGGCGATCGCGCCCGCCAGCACCAGAAGCCCGGCCAGGATGGTGACCAGGCTGGCGGCACTCACCCCCTTGGCGACAGAGGCAATCAGCGTCTGCACCTGCTCGATGGCGTCCTTGACCCGCACGGTGGAGATGTTGGGGAAGCGGTTGGTCACCGCCATGTACATGGCGTTTTCCTGTTCCGGCTCAACCCGCACGGTGGCGAGGAAGGCATGGGGCGCCTTGTCGATCAGGCCCGGCGACAAGACCAGAACGAAATTCTGACCGCCGGTGGTGAAGTCCACCTTGCGAAGCGAGGCGATGCGGCCCTCAAAGCTGCGGCCCAGCACATTCAAGGTCATACTGTCGCCGATCTTGAGCCCAGTGCCGTGGGCAATGGCCTCATCCAATGAAATCAGGGTTGGACCGCGATAGTCGGTGGGCCACCATTTGCCGTCGGTGATGATTGTACCGGGCGGTGGCGTGGTGGCGTAAGTGATACCGCGGTCGCCGTTCAGGGCCCATTTGGCGCCGGACGCGACCTGGGCTTGCGCGGACGGCACGCCGTTCAAGGCAGTGATTCGCCCGCGGATCATCGGTGTGCGCTTGTAATCGCTGGCGCTGGAGAAGCCGGTGACGGTGCGGT
>DATHLY010000168.1:0-8063 GCA_035487655.1 Rhizomicrobium sp.
CCAATGCCCGGCGGCACACATCTTTCTCAAGCGTTACCGTCTATCCGGTGATCGACCAGTCCATCGAGATCGACATTCCGGAAAAGGACGTGCGCATCGATGTCTACCGCGCCTCTGGTGCCGGCGGCCAGCATGTCAACAAGACCGAAAGCGCAGTGCGCATTACGCATCTTCCCACCGGCATCGCGGTGGCCAGCCAGTCCGAGCGCAGCCAGCACCAGAACCGCGCCATCTGCTGGGACATGCTCAAGTCCAAGCTTTATGAGATCGAGCTGGAAAAGAAGAAGGCCGAGACCGGCGCCTATGTCGGCGAGAAATCCGACATTGGCTGGGGCCATCAGATCCGTTCCTATGTCTTGCAGCCCTATCAGCTGGTGAAAGACCTGCGCACCGGCGTGGAGAGCCGCGCCCCTCAGGATGTGCTGGACGGCGATCTCGACCCCTTCATGGCGGCGGCACTGGCGCAAGAGGTTGGGGGGAAGCCCCGTGAAAAGGTCGAAGACCTGGAATAGATGATCCAGCCAAAGCCGCGCCAAGCCGGACGGGCCATTCTTCGCGACAGGCACGGCCGCGTGCTTCTGATTCATTTTGTGCTGCCCAACATGAGTTTTTGGGCCACGCCTGGCGGCGGCATGGAGCCCGGTGAGACGCCCTTGGCGGCCGCGCGGCGCGAAGTGCGCGAAGAGTTGGGCATCGACGTGACTCTGGAAGGTCCGGTGCACAAGGCCGTCGGCATTTTCGAGTTCGAAGGTGTGCTAATGGAAAACACCGACAACTTCTTTGTCGGCGCTTGGGATGGGATACCGCGATTGTTCGGGGCCACGGAAACCGAAAGCGCGGCGCTGACCCAAGCGCGCTGGTGGACGATCGACGAAATCGAACAGTCACGGGAAGACATTTTCCCGCGCGATCTGGCGGATGTTCTGCGCCGATTGGGCTAGCGCAACGTCCAGGAAAACAGGTTGCTTGCTATGTCGCGACCGGACTGAGGGGCCCGAACAGGCCCACCGCATTGGCAGTTGCGCTGCCATTCACAGGTTGACGGCTTTCCGCCCTGGCTTCATTGCCCGGCGGAGCATCGCCCAGCGGATTGTCGCTGTGGCGGCAATTGCCTTCAAAGAAAGCACCCGATTCCACCGCCAGGGCCTCGTGCAAGATGTCACCCTCGACATGGCTGGTGGCGGCCAGCAGCACCTTGCGGGCGCGGATGCGGCCGACCACCTTGCCGCGCACGGTGACGTCCTCGGCGAGAACCTCGCCATGAATTTCGGCCTTGTCGCCGATCACCAGGCCGATGCTGCGGACATCGCCTTCCACCCGCCCATCGATCTGAATGTCGCCGGCAGAGCTCAGCATGCCCTGCAGGATCATGTCGGCGCTGATGATGGACGGCGCGGACAAAGCGCGGTTGCGCTTGGGCGCGGCCGGCAGGGTGGCGATCACCGGTTGGGGTGCGGCGTCTTTGCTTTTGCTAGAGAACATGGCGGCCCGCCTCGATGAAGTTGTTGGGATTCTTCACGATATCGTCATACCAAACTTCGTAATGGACATGCGGTCCGGTGCTGCGTCCGGTGGATCCAACCCGGCCCAAGCCCGCGCCTTTACCGATCTGGGCACCGACCCTGACCGCGATGGTGGAAAGATGGCCGTAGCGAGTATGGATGCCGTAGCCGTGGTCGACTTCCACCATGTTGCCGTAACCACCGCGATAGCCGGCGAACACCACCACGCCGGACGCGGTGGCATGCACAACGCTGCCCCAGGGACCGGCGAAATCGATGCCGGGATGAAAGGCATAGCGGCCGGTGAAGGGATCGACACGAGCACCGAAGCCGCTGGACTTGTCGAAACTTGCGGTTGAGACGGGCGCGGCGAGCGGCACATGGTCCAAGGCCGCTGACAGGCCATTCAACTGGTCCAGCACGGCGGCGGCGTTGAGATAGGCATGGGCGAATTGAGGATCGGAGATGCCTTCCACCCGCACTTGGTCCAATGGAATCTCCGGACCGCCCATACCTTGGGCGCCGGCGATCTTGCGGGAAAAACCGTCGGGATTGATACCGGTCTGACGCACGACATTGCGCAAATTGCCCACGCTTCGGCCCAGCGCGCCTTCGGTCTTGGTCATCAGCAGATTTTCGGATCTCCCGATTCCGGCAACTCGCGCAGTCTGTTCCGCCAGCTTGTGCAGGTCCGGATGTTGCACGTAAGCCCTGGATAAGTCGCGCACCGCGGAGAAGCGTTCGCGCATCAATTGGGGCAGGGATGCGAGGCGGCGCAAGGCGTCCTCCAACAGACCTGACTTGACCGGAGCCGCCGTGCGCGGTTGCGGCTGGGCCGGTCCCGGCAGCACGGTGAGCGCGGAGGAACCTCCGTCATCAAGCGAGGGGACGGACGAGGCGTTCACATCCGGAGGCGTTGCCGGATTCATCTTTCCCGAAGCTTGGAAAGGAGCGATCGGCGCAGGCATGACGGGCGGCGCACTGCGGATACCGGCCAGGGTCTGCACCTGGCTGGCGCGATTGAGAAAGCCGGCGATCGCGTTTTGCTTGGTCTGCAAGGCATCGGCAGTCGCCTTGAAACGGTCTTCGGCCGAAACCAGGGCTGCATTCAACTCGTCATAGGATATTTGCAGGTCGGCGACCTTGTTCTCATAGGCGGCTTGCATTTGCTGATAGCGATGATCCTTGGCGGCGATGATACGGTCCTTGAAGATCACATTGACGGTGGCGAAAGCCACCCAGCCCAGGAAGATCAAAATGAGGCCGGCCAGCGTCGCCTGTAGCGAAGGACCGAAGGTGAAAAACTGCACTCTTCCGTCGCTGCGGATGTAAATCTGGCGTTCCGGAAAAGTGGTGTGAATCCATTTCCAGGTGCGTTCCAACAACTTGGCCTTCGCCTGTGGAACTTGCAGTTCCGGCGGGACGGCCGTGGCTGCATGCGGTTCGGCGGCGCCGGGCCTTCCGATCAGGCGGCGATGCCAGAAAAATGAGCGCGAGGGTGGCCGCGGTGACGACGGGCGCCGCCAAAAACTTTTCAGGGGTTTTTTCATTGGGCCTCGACCGCCTGCAACACGGCCTCGACATGGCCGGGGACCTTCACCTTGCGCCACGCCTGTTTAATGAGACCTTTCCCATCAACCAAAAATGTGGCGCGTTCCATACCCATATATTTGCGGCCGTACAAAGTCTTTTCGCCCCACACGCCCCAATCATTCGCCATCTTGGTTCCCGGATCGGAACCCAGCGCGATTTTTAATTTGTGCTTTTTACGGAACTTGGCGTGCGACTCCAAGCTATCCCTGGAGACTCCCAACACCGCGACCCCGAGCTTCTCGAATTTTCTGAGATTTTGTGAAAAGTCGATTGCCTCCTTGGTGCAACCGGAGGTGTCGTCCTTGGGATAGAAGTAGACGATGTAGGGGCTCCCTTTCAGACTGGCCGATGTGACAGTTTCGCCGCTGTCGGTACTGATCTTGAAGGAAGGGGCTTTGTCTCCTGCCGCCAATGCCCCCGCCGCCAACGCCATGACCCCTCCCCAACCCCTTACTATTCAATCGATTTAACCCTAACTTGCCGGGTATGTGCAATCGGGACCCGAGCCCCAAGGGGCTGTGATGTTTGCCCTTTTTAGGCCTAACAGTCGTATTACAGCATCAGGCTCTCCTGAAGTAAGTCCGCGTGCAGCTGCCTTTTGCCAATTTCATTAAGGCCCATCATGTCAGCCGCGCCGCGCTTTGCGGCGGGGTGGTGTTGGCGGCCATCGTGTTTTTTGTGGTCGGGGCGGGCCTAAGGCTGCTGTGGGGCCCGGTGTCGCTGGGCCCGCTCAAGGGCACCCTTGCAGGGGCCATCCACGAGGCCTTGCCCGGCATCAACCTGGATTACGACCAGGCCGCGATCGAATGGAGCCGCGACCAGGGTCGGGTGAACCTGGTGGTGCTCGGCGCCCATATCTACGATTCCCATGGCCGCGCGGTGGTCAGCGCGCCCAAGGCCGCCATCGATCTGGCGGCGGCGCCGTTCCTCAAGGGCCAGTTCGTGATCAAGCGCATCACTCTGGAGGGGGTCGAGTTCACGCTGGTGCATATGAAGAATGGTCGCATCAGGCTGGGCAACCAGAAGGATGCCGGCGACGATGACGTCATCGGCCGCATCCGGGACGTGATCAATGCCCATGGCAACGAACCCTCGTCATTGGAGAGCTTTGCGGTCCGCAATGCGCGGCTTGGCTTCTATGACGAAGCGATCGGCTTCAACCTGACGGCACCGCGCGCCAATCTGGTGCTGCACTCCGCCGGTCAGACTATCGGCACAAGCTTCGATGCTGATGTCGTGATGGGAGGTCATGCCGCCCACATGACCATCGATCTGACCATGCCGTCGGCCCAAGGACCGACCAGCAGACAGTCCGGCGAACGAGGACAGGTCCGTGGCAGAGCCACAATCACCAATCTGGACCTGCGCGCGCTGGGGGACAGCGCCAAGATGTTCGAAGTGGTGAAGGATATTCCGGTGACGGCCAGCCTTTCGGCGGACTTCGGCGCCGATGCGTCGGGCAAGCTGGCTTTCGCCGCATTCGATCTGGCCGCACGCGGCGAGTTTCCCTTCGCCGCTTTGAAGAGCAAGGCGCTGCATATCGAAAAGTTGCGGCTGATAGGGCGCTATGACGGCGCGGGGAACCGGCTGACGCTGACCGCCGCCGAACTCGATGCCCGGGAAGCAAGGGCGCATTTCAAGGGCGCCGGCGAATTCTTCTATGACGCGACCGGCAAGCTGGAACATGTCCAAGCCGACCTTTCGGGCGCAAATGTCGCACTGGATATGCCGGGCGTGTTTGCCCAAGCCGTCAGCTATCAATCGCTCACGCTCGCCGGCGATTATCGTATTGAAACGCGGCAGTTCCATGTCGGCAAATTCAACCTCGCAGCGCCCGGCTTTGCCTTGGATGGGTCGGGAAGTCTTACTTTGAATGACATTGGTTCGCCCGGACTTGAGGTGAAGGCCCGCATTCCCGCGCTGCCGGTCCGCACCTTGCTGCGCTACTGGCCGATACCTGTCGTGACTGGGACGCGCAGCTGGGTCGATGAAAATATCTTTGCCGGCGATATCGGACCGTTGGAAGCGCAAGCCAATTTCGCGCCCGGCATGCTGGACCAGCCGGTGCTGCCGGAAGAGGCGCTCAAGCTGACCTTCGGCATGAAAAATATCGAAGGCAACTATGTGAAGGGGCTGACGCATGCCACCGGCGTGACGGGTGACGCCATCCTCACCGGCGACACATTCAAAGCCACGTTCAGCAGCGGTCGCATTGGGCCTTTGGTTGCCAGCCGCGGCCAGGCGCTGATCCCGAATCTGCATCAGAGGGGCACGGCGGGACAGTTCGGCGTACATATCGATGGTGCCATGCCGGACGTGATGGCGCTGATCGACATGAAACCCCTGAACTATCCCACCAGGTTTGGCATCGATCCCAAGACCACCGTTGGGCACGCCGGCGCCGATTTGATGTTCACGGTTCCCATGCTGGCCGATCTGCCGGTGGATGACGTGGGCATTTCGGTGAAGGCGGCGGTAAGCGATTTCGCCGTCACCCTGGGGGGCAAGACGCGCCTCACCGACGGCAACGTCACCTTCGACATCGACAACGCCCATTTGCGCCAGACGGGACAGGTCAACCTGGCCGACGCGCGTCTCAATGTGGACTGGACCGAGGACTTCAAGACCTCGGACCCCATTACCACGCGCATGTCGGTCAAAGGTACGATGACCGAAGGCGGGCGCCAGGCCCTTAACCTGGGCCTTACGCGCATTCTACGTGGCGCCGTGCCGGTAAGTGCCGATATTGTCGGTCATCGCGGCAGCCTGATTCATGCCGATGTCACGGTGGATTTCTCGCCTGCTGTCCTTTCGGTGCCCATTGTCAATCTGGAGAAGACGCCGGGCCAGCCGGCATCGGGGCGTATCGGGATCAATTTCGCTGCCGGCAATGTGGTGCAGGAAGAATCCATCCGGGTCACGGGTCCGGTGATCAATCTTAGCGGCACTGCCGATTTCAACCGCAATGGCGAGATGACGGTATTGAACCTGCCCATGGTGCGGATGGGGCCGCTCAATGATCTCTCGTTCCAACTTTCGCGCGGCAGCTATGGCGACGACTACCTGTTGCGCGGCCGCTCGCTGGACGGCTCCAAGATCGGCCGCACCGGATCGAATGAACAGCCCGGCGGAACCGCTGCCGCCTCCCAGCCCATGGATGACATGCCGCAGGGCCGGTTCCACATCAATGCCAAGCTGGATCGGATGGCGATGCGTGACGGGGTCTCGATCATGCCGTTCAATCTCGATCTGGCGGGCATTGGCAACCGGCCGTCGGCACTGAGCTTGAGCGGCAATGTCACCATGGCGAACAAAAGCTCGCCGATTGCCGCGGGTCTGGAAAACTCGCCCGCCGGACGCAAGATCACGCTGACCACAAGCGATGCGGGGTTTCTGGCGCGCGGCGTCTTTGCCTTTGAGAGCATGGGCGGCGGCACGCTGTCGGCCACCATCAACCTGCCGGGCCAGGCCAACGATCCGCCCAATCCCTCCAGCACGGCGCCCGATTTCACTGGCGTCATGACGGTGAAGAACTTCCAGTTGACCAACCAGCCGCTGATCAGCCGTTTGTTCTCTGCGGGCTCACTGACCGGGTTTGGCGATTTGATGGGCGGAAACGCCATCACCCTGGACGAATGGAATTTCCCCTTCACCTCGAAGAACAATGTCATCAGCGTCAACAATGCGCGTGCGGCGGGCCCTGCCATCTGCGCCACCTCAGACGGCTATATCGACCGGCCGCACGGCACCTTGGCGCTGAAGGGCTCGCTGGTACCGGCTTGCGGCGTCAACTCCGTCCTCAGCAACATTCCGCTATTGGGCGACATCATCGCCTCCAAGAAGGGCGAGGGGATCTTGAGCGCCACCTATTCCGCCACGGGGAATATGGAGCAGCCAAATATCAGCACCAATCCGCTGTCCATGCTGGCGCCCGGCATCTTCCGGCGGATTTTTGAGGGACACATCCCGACCGGGAAAGACGCGCCGACCAATGCGGCGCCGAGCGCGCCAAGGCCGGAAGCCGCTGCGCCGACGCCCAGGCCGACTATTCAGTGACATCGGTCGGTCGGCTAGGCGGGCTTCACAAGAACATGCTTCTTCTTGCCGCTTGATAGTTTCAACACGCCGTCACTGTTGAGGGCGGACACATCGACGGTCAACTTCGGGTCGCTCACTGCCTCGTCGTTCAGTTTGAGGCCGTTGTTGCTGATCAGTCGGCGGGCTTCGGAATTGGATCCCGCCAATCCTGCCGCCACGGCAAGGTTGAGAATTCCGTCCGGCAGTTTGGCGAAAATCGTTGGCAACCCTTCGGCCGAAGCGCCTTCCTCGAAGGCGCGGCGCGCGGTTTCGGCCGCGCCGTCGGCCGCCGCTCGGCCGTGGAGGATGGCGGTCGCTTCCGTCGCCAGCACTTTCTTCGCCTCGTTCAGCTCGGCGCCTTGCAGCTTTTCCAGCCGCGCGATCTCGTCCAACGGCGCGTCGGTGAACAGCCGCAGGAAACGGCCGACATCCGCGTCCTCCGTGTTGCGCCAGAACTGCCAATAGTCATAGACGCTCAGCATGTCTTTATTCAGCCAAACCGCACCCGCCGCCGTCTTGCCCATCTTGGCGCCGGACGCTGTGGTGATCAGCGGCGTGGTGAGGCCGAACAGTTGGGCCGTGCCCAAGCGGCGGCCCAATTCGAGGCCGGACACGACATTGCCCCACTGGTCTGAACCGCTGGACTGCAGGCGGCAGCCATAGCGCTTGTTGAGCTCGACAAAGTCATAGGCCTGCATGACCGAGTAATTGAATTCCAGGAACGACATGGGCTGTTCGCGGTCAAGCCTGAGCTTGACGCTGTCCATGGTCAGCATGCGGTTGACCGAGAAGTGCCGCCCGATCTCGCGCAGGAACGGGATGTATTCCAGCCGGTCCAGCCATTCGGCATTGTCGACCATGATCGCGTCGGATGGGCCGTCACCGAATTTC
>DATHLY010000169.1:0-2689 GCA_035487655.1 Rhizomicrobium sp.
GGCGCGTTCATGAGCGCGTTGTGGGCCAAGGGGCCAGTCCGCGCAACAAAAATCCCCTCCGGCCTTCGCTGGCCCCGCGCGCGAAGCGCGCAAACAGTTAAATGGGGCGCTCCGCGCCCCGGGGCCAGCTACGGCGTTCGGTCGGCTTGGCCGCCGACCTCACCCCCGTACAAGCGCGCTTTCGCGCGCGCGAGGAGGTCAGCCTGTGACAGTTCCGTGGCGGCTATTGCGGCGGCTGCGGCGGCTGCGGCAGAGGCGGCTCGCCCGCCGGTCCGCGGCTGAGGCGGCGGTCCATTTCCGGCGCATGCCCCATCATGCCCATCGTCATGTGCATGCGGCCCGCCCCGCGGTGGCGGGCAGCGCGGGCAAACTCCTCCTTCTGAGTCGGCGAGAGGGCCGCGTAGAGGGCAGTCAGTGCCGGGCGCTCCGCGTCAATGTCAGCCAGCCGGGTCTTGAGCATCTCCTCTTCCCGATTGAGCCGCTCCATCAAGTCCTGCCGCTGGCCGCCGCTAAGGCGGGTTACCTGGCCGTTGCAATCGCCTTCATGACGCTTGGCCATATCCATGCTGATATCCTTCCAGCGCGCGAACAAAGGCTGCTGGCTGGGGGTGAGTTGAAGCTTGGCTTCCAGGAAGGCAATCTCCCCCGCCTTGCTGGCATAAATATCCTGGCAGAACTGGTCGCGGCGCGGGCCTCGCATCATGGTGTCGTCCATGTCGGGCGGCGGCGGGGGGCCGGCTTCGCGCTCTGTGTTGGGGACCGGTTGGTTCTGGGCCAGCATCATCACGGGCTGGCGCGCTGTCTGGTCGGCATGGGCGTTGGTGGCAATCAGGGCAACCGTCGCGGTGCCGCAAACCAACAATGATGCCAGCAAGGGAAGAAGAGCTTTGCGCATGAAATCTCCCATTCGAGATGGGCGCAGCCTAGCTGCGGCCCGGGCCCTCCGCCGCTGAATAAGGCGTAACCTACATGAACCGGGGATGAACGGTGGCTATTTGGGGGCGATCGCGCGCAACTCGCGGATGGTCTTTTTACCGTCGGTCGAGGGCTGGTAGACGTTCGTCATTTCCGTCAGCGCGCGTTGGAACATCTCCAGCGTAAAATGGTCGGGCACTTCCCAAGCATCGAAACCGACTCGGTGCTGGTAATTGACCTGATCGAGGAGAAAATCACCCACCGCGCGAATCTCGCCGGTAAAGCCCAGCCGGGTACGCAGCATGCGAGCCCAGGAAAAGGCGCGGCCGTCGCGGAATTTGGGAAAATCCAGTGCGATCAGCGAGAAATGGCTCACATCCGCGCCCAGCAATTCCGGACTTTCACTGGACTGCAATCGGATGCCGATCGGCGTGTTGCGGGCCAACAAGGCCTCGCGATCCTTCTGGAAGCGCGCCAGCGACACGATGACGGCGCCATCCGGCAGCGCCGTGTCATCCGCCACAGGCGCATAGATATCCTGCGCGTAGGCACCGCTCTTGATCAGCTTGGTCACGCTGCGGCGGCCTCTTGATAGGCGGCGGCCTTGAACTTCTCCATGCCGATGCGGCGATAGGTGTCCAGGAAGCGTTCGCCCTCCATGCGCTCGGCCAGATAGACATCGACCACCCGCTCCACCGCATCGGCGATCTCATGCTCGGCGAAGCCCGGGCCCATGATGGTGCCGACGCTGGCGTCTTCGGCGCCGGAGCCGCCCAAGATCAATTGGTAAAATTCGACGCCCTTTTTGTCCACGCCCAGGATGCCGATATGGCCGGCATGGTGGTGGCCGCAGGCGTTGATGCAACCGGAGATTTTGATCTTCAATTCACCGATCTCGTGCTGGCGGTCCAGGTCCTCGAATCTCTTGGCGATCGTCTGGGCGATGGGAATCGAGCGGGCATTGGCCAGGTCGCAATAGTCCAAACCAGGGCAGGCGATGATGTCGGTGATCAATCCGGCATTCGGCGAGGCGAAGTCCAGCTCTTTCAGCTTGGCATAGATGGCGGGCAGGTCCTGCTTGCGGACATGCGGCAGAACCAGATTCTGCTCGTGGGTGACGCGCACCTCGCCCAGGCTGAATCGGTCCATCAGCTCGGCGATGGCGTCCATCTGCTCCGAGGTTGCGTCGCCCGGCACCTGGCCGGGCGTCTTCAGGGTGAGGGTGGCGATGGCATAGCCCGGCGCCTTGTGCTTGTGGACATTGGTCTTGACCCAATTGGTGAAGTCGGGACCGGCATTGGGAATGGTGTCGGAAAGTCCGGATTCGAATTTGGGCGGCGCGAAATAGGCGGCGATGCGGTCCAGTTCCTCCTGCGGCAGCTGAAGCGTTCCCATGCGCTTCAATTCCTTGAACTCGCGCGCTACGCGGCGGCGCATCTCCTCCGGGCCGATGGTGTTGATCAGGATCTTGATGCGCTGCTTGTGGATGTTGTCGCGGCGGCTGTCCTGGTTATAGACCCGCAGCACCGCCTCCAGATAGGCGAGGATGTCCTCGCGCTCCACGAACTCGTTCATCACATGGGCGATATAGGGCGTGCGTCCCATGCCGCCGCCTGCCATCACCCGATAGCCGACGCGGCCTTGCGCATTCTTCACCGCCTGGACCGCCATGTCGTGCCATTGCAGCGCCGCGCGGTCCTTCTCGGTCGCACCCACCGCGATCTTGAATTTGCGCGCCAGAAAGACGAATTCCGGATGCAGGCTCGACCATTGG
>DATHLY010000170.1:0-2689 GCA_035487655.1 Rhizomicrobium sp.
GATGCCATTGGCGCTGGTGGCCAAAACCGCCGCGACATTGCCCAGGGTGGATGCCGTCTCTTCCAACAGCGGTCCATCCTGGAAGCGCGGTTCCAAAAGCGGCGCGAGCAGCGCCTGATGACCGCGCGCCGCCAAAAGGCGCGCGATTTCCGCCCCGTCTTCCCGTGGTCTGGTCACAAGAATGCGCATGACTCAAGGACTTTGCTGCAGAGCCATTTCGGCGTAAAGCAGCCGCCCATGACGGGCAAGCCCCTGACCATTCTAGGCATCGAGACCAGCTGCGACGAAACCGCGGCCGCGGTGGTGCGTGGCAGCGTCCCCGGCCCAGGCGAGATCTTGTCCAACATTGTGTTCAGCCAGACTGAAGCTCACGCTCCCTATGGCGGGGTAGTGCCCGAGATCGCCTCCCGCGCCCATCTGGAAATACTGGACGACATCATCCAGCGCGCCTTGGACGAAGCCAAAATCACCGTCGCTCAATTGGACGGCATTGCCGCAACAGCCGGGCCCGGCTTGATCGGCGGCGTGATGGTTGGGCTTACCACGGCCAAGGCCCTGGCCTTGGGCGCCGGCAAACCGCTGGTCGCGATCAATCATCTGATGGGCCATGCGCTGACGGCCCGGCTGACCCATGGCATCGCTTTTCCCTATTTGCTGCTTCTGGTGTCCGGCGGTCATTGCCAGCTGTTGGGCGTGGGCGCCGCGGACGACTTCCGCCTCTATGGCAGCACCATCGATGATGCGGTGGGTGAGGCCTTCGACAAGACGGCGAAGATTCTCGGCCTGCCCTATCCCGGCGGTCCGGCCGTGGAGGAAGCGGCAAAGACCGGCAATCCGCGCGCCTATGATCTGCCGCGCCCCCTGCTGAACCGGCGTGACGGGACCAGGGCTGATTTTTCCTTTTCGGGCTTGAAGACGGCCTTGCGTCAATTGGCCCAAGAGAACTTCTCCAAAAGCATCGCTGTCGACGATGCCAGCGCCAGTTTTCAAGCGGCGGTGATCGATATTCTGTGCGACCGCAGCCTTCTCGCCATGAAAATGTTCCGCCGCGACTTTCGCCAGGCAGCAAACACTTTCGTGGTGGCCGGCGGCGTCGCGGCCAACCAGGCGATTGGCGCGGCGCTGGCGCGATTTTGCAAAGAAGAGGGCTTTATCATCCGCATCCCACCCCCCAGGCTCTGCACCGACAATGCAGCGATGATTGCCTGGGCGGGGGTGGAACGCTTGACCGACAATGCGGAGGGAAGCGCGTTGTCGGTCTCACCTAGGGCCAGGTGGCCTTTGGCCACCGCGTGATGAATTGGGGGCTATCGCCCCCGGGGTGGCCTTTGGCCACTGGCCCCATTTAACGATAGGCGGCTTCGCCGCCGGAGCGCCGAAGTGGGTTAGATGGTAGCCGCGAGGGTCAGGATGCCCACCACGCCAACCAGTGCGATGGTGGCGGCATTGAAGGCCTCGGTGATAAACGCGGTCACGCCATTCTGCTGCGGAACCTGGATACGAAAGTTGGTCATGTCTCTACTCCTTTTCAAAATTCAGCCTGGGATACTTGTACAGCAAGCTATCATGTGACGCAAGATACCTTGCAATGTATTTTATGGCCGCCGGGACTTCTTGTTGCACCGCGATATATGTAGCGAAGAGTTGCAAAACAATGAATGCTAGTTATGCGTTTTTACGTAGAATCACATGAGTATTCCTGCGTAATACCTTGAACTCATTGAATCGTAATAAGATTGCGCACAAATGTTACTGTTGTGCAATTGCAGCATATAAGGGATGCGGAAGTTGAAAATCGCCACCTGGAACATCAATTCTGTCCGCCATCGCCTGCAGCTGGTGAGCCGCTTTCTGCGCGACGAGCAGCCCGATGTCCTCTGTCTGCAGGAAACCAAGGTGGAAAACGGACTGTTCCCGGCGGCCGCTTTCCACAGGCTCGGATACGTCCACCAGGCGATCCATGGTCAGAAGGCCTATCACGGGGTGGCGGTGCTCTCGAAACGTCCATTCCGCGAGACGGGCAGCGCGGATTTCTGTCGTGAGGGGCACGCCCGTCATATGACCGTGACCTTGGAGAGTGGCCTTGAGCTGCACAATTTCTATGTGCCGGCGGGCGGCGATATTCCCGATCCGAATCGGAATGAAAAATTCGCCCATAAACTCCACTTCCTGGCGGAGATGGAAAAGTTCTTCCGCCGCCGCAAGGCGAAGAAACAGGATCCCGTGATCCTGCTGGGCGATCTTAATGTCGCGCCGCTGGAAAATGACGTGTGGAGCCACAAGCAGCTTCTCAACATCGTCAGCCACACGCCGGTCGAGACCAGGCTATTGGGCGAGGCGCTCGCCGCCTTCGACTGGATCGATTCCACCCGCCACTTCATTCCGCCGCACGAGAAGATTTACAGCTGGTGGAGCTATCGCGCCCAGGATTGGGAGGCTTCGGATCGCGGCCGACGGCTGGACCATATCTGGGCCAGTCCGGGACTAAAAGGCGCGCTCAAGTCGCACAAGATTGTCAAGAAAATGCGTGGCTGGCAGAAAGCCTCCGACCATGTGCCGGTGGTGGTGGAGTTGGAGGTGTGATTTTAACTCACATCTTTTTAACTCTCCATGGGCGGGCTTGACCCGCCCATCCATCTTGCCGCCAGCAATAAAGTTGGATGGCCGGCTCAAGGCCGGCCATGGTGAG
>DATHLY010000171.1:0-2660 GCA_035487655.1 Rhizomicrobium sp.
CCTTGCGCGGTGCCGCCAAATCCGGTGGCAATGTTTACGCCGGCCGTGCCGGTACCATAGTTGAAGGCATAGGTGGAGCCGAGCGCGCCGAAAGCCGTGCCCATCAGCGGCCCGGCGTTGATAAGGCCGTAGCGGCCTAACTGGTTCTGCTGCCCATTGGCGGTTACGAAATATTGCGGCTGGCCCGGTGGCGTCGCGCCGGGCGTCGCATATTGCAGAATCGTGGGCTCTATGAACCACTTGCGTCCATTGGACAGTGAATTATCCGACCGGCCGCCGCAGCAGGTCAACTGCGCCCAGCCGCCTTCCACGCCATCCAAGTGGCTGTATTCGGCGGCAATCTCGAAATGGCCGCGGCCGCCGGCAAAGGCGAAGCCGGCCGCCGCCTGGGCGGTCAGAGTGGCATTGTCGCCATAGGTGGAAAGGCCGCTGGAGATATTGGCCTTGAAGCCGACAAATCTCTTGTCCGTGATGAAGTTGACCACGCCGGCGATGGCGTCCGAACCCCAGGAGGCGGAGGCGCCGCCGGTCACCACATCCACGCGCTGGACCAACATTTGGGGAAATTCGCTGATGTCCGGGACGCCGGTGACATTGGCGGGCATGAACCGTTCGCCGTCCAGCAAAGTCAGAGTGCGGATGGTGCCCAGGCCGAACATGTTGAACGACGCTAAACCGTTGCCGCCGCCGCTGGTGCCGTTGACGCCGGCCTCCACGCCGGTGCTGCCCAACATGGACGGCAGTTGGGTGACGGTGGTGAAGATCGTGTCCTTGGCCGAATTCTGGATGAAGTCGGAACCCAACACGGTAGTGGGCGTGGGCGCATTGAAGCCGGCGGACATGATGCGCGACGAAGACACCGTGACCGATTCGATTGGCCCGCTGGGCGCTTCTTGCTGCGCATAGGCGGCGGACGCGATGGTCAGCGCGCTGAAGCCGACGGTCAAGAAAAGTGCTGATTTTCCTGAAAAAACGGGGCTGGCGCCCGACGGTTTGCGGGCGGCGATCCTGGGATTCATGCACTCCCCCTAGTCTTTTTCGAACTGCGTCGAATTGTATACATTGGAGTTTAGGCGGGTTGCTTGCCCCGTGCAGTAGCAATTTTGCACCTACGACCAAAACTTCGTTTGCTGCGTTGCCGAAATCTCGGCTGAGAAGAGAACCATCTCACAGAGTGAGAGAAGGCGAAAAGATTCGGTTCCTTGCCAACAGGCTTTCTCATGCCTTTGATGCCCCAAAACCGAGACCCGGCAGACCGATGTCAGAACCACACCGCGCGCCATGACCGCCACGGATATGAACAGCCTGATCGCGCAGGCTCTTGGCCTACATCAGCGCGGCCAGCTTGAGCAGGCGGCGGAATTGTATGGCCAAGCCTTGCAACGCGATCCCAAAAACTTCGCGGCCTTGCAACTGTTGGGCGTGCTGCGCAGCCAGCAGGGCCGCAACGCCGAGGCGAAGAATTTGCTGGAAGCGGCGCTGGCCATAAAGCCCGTGGATTATGGCGCTCTTGCCAACTACGGCCAGGTCCTGGTGGGCGCCGGTCATTACCAGCAGGCGTTGGACGCCTTCGACAAGGCCTTATCGCTCAAACCGGATTTCTTTGAAGCGTTCTACAACAAGGGGGTCGCTCTTGCACAAATGCAGCGCCCCGCCGAGGCGGTGGCGAACTTCGACCGGGCGCTTATGTTCAACCCCCGTCATGCGCCTTGTCTTTACAGCCGGGGACTTTTGCTGGCGACATTGGGACGCCGCGAGGAGGCAATGGCGAGCTATGAAGCGGCGCTTGCGCTCAATCCCAATATGGCGGCCGCCTGGACCAATCGCGGCAATATCCTGCGGGAGCAGGGGCGCGCCGGCCATGCCTTGGAGAGCTACGAGCGGGCGCTGGCATTAGTGCCTGGCGATATCACCGCGCACTACAACCGCGGCAATGCGCTCTGCGATTTGCAGCGCTTTGGCGAAGCCGTCGCCGGCTACGACCGGGCGTTGGGGCTTCAACCTGGTTTCGCGCAAGCCTGGTCCAGCCGCGGCACCGCTTTGCTGGCATTGGAACGATATAACGACGCCCTGGAGAGTTTTGACAAGGCGCTTGCCCTGCGCGCCGCGGATGTGGAAGCCCTCAACAACCGTGGCGTCGCACTGTGGCACCTGAACCGGCCATTGGAGGCCAGGTCTTGTTACGATCAAGCACTGGCGGCCGAGCCAGGACATACGCCGACCTTGCTCAATCGCGCCCACCTTCTGCAGGGCACGGGACAATTTGCAGCCGCGCTTGCCGACTATGACACGGCGGTCGCAGCGGAGCCTGGCAATGCGCGGGCCTGGAACGGCCGGGGCTCCGTCCTGCACGCGCTAAAACGCGGCAGCGAAGCCCTGGCGAATTTCGACAAGGCTCTGGCGCTCGAACCCGGTTTCGCCGATGCGCTGGCGAACCGCTCTCTCCTGCACTGGACGGAGCGGGGCGACTTTGCCGGAGCCGTGTCGGACATCAAGGCGGCTCTGGCGGTAAATCCCGCCCAGCCTTTCGCGCGCGGCGAGCTGCTGCACCTGAAGATGTTCGGCGCCGACTGGGAAGGCTTCGACCAGGAAACAAAAGCGATAGACGATGCCGTGCGGCAAGGGCAACGTGTGGTGCGCCCCTTTGTCTACCAGGCGCT
>DATHLY010000172.1:0-3790 GCA_035487655.1 Rhizomicrobium sp.
AACTCGCCTGTGGCACGGTCGAGAACATAGAAGAAGCCATTCTTGTTGGCTTGCATAATGACTTTGCGCGTGCGTCCACCGATCGGCAAGTCCGCCTGAACCAGCGGCTGCGTCGAATCGAAGTCCCAATTGTCTCCTGGCGTGGTCTGGAAGTGCCAGGCGAGTTCGCCGGTGCTGGCACGCACGGCCAGGATTGAAGCCGCATACAGGTTATCGCCCTTGCCGCGAATGGCGCGGTACCACGTGGTCGGGTTGCCGGTCCCGAAATAAACCAAGTCCAGCGCCGGGTCATACACAATCCCTTCCCAAGCCGTGCCGCCGCCGCCAACTTTCCACCACTCGCCGCTCCAGCTTTTGGCGGCGACTTCCATGGCCTTGGATTCAAATCCCTTGGAAGGATCGCCGGGCACGGTATAGAAGCGCCAGGCCATCTTGCCGGTTTCGGTGTCAAAGGCGGAGATGTAGCCCCGCACGCCATATTCTGCGCCCGCGTTGCCGATCAGGACCTTGCCCCCGGCAATACGGGGGGCGCCGGTGATGGCGTATGGCTCTTTCGCGCTGTCAGCTGTCGACACATCCCATACCGGTTTGCCTGTGCGCTCGTCCAAAGCGATCAGCCGGCCGTCAAGCGTTCCGACATAGACTTTGCCGCTGTAGAGGGCCAGGCCGCGATTCACCACATCGCAGCAGATGAAATAGGCCCGTGTACGCACGACCTTGGGATCATAGCGCCAAAGGATTTTCCCGGTCTTCGCATCCATCGCAAAGACCACGCTCCAGGAGCCGGTCGTGTAAATGACGCCATCTTTCACCAGCGGCGTGGCTTCCAGTCCGCGGGTGGTTCCCAGTTCGCGGCTCCAGGCCAGTCCCAATTTTCCGATGGATTGCTCATTGATCTGGTTCAGCGGGCTGAAGCGGTGGTCGTCATAGGTCCGCCCATACATCAGCCAGTTGCCCGCATCCTTGTCGCTGCTTCGGAGTTCAGCATCGCCCAGTGGCGCCGTGCGGCCGCTGGAAGCGAGTAGAAGGAGAAGGGGCAAAGCCGCGCAGGCAATCAAGCCGTTCCTGATCATGGCGATTACTCCGGGGTGTGAATTGCATAAACGGACGCAACACAACGGTGCTATCGGCGTGGCTGGCAGATCTCCTCAGGATCGGCATGTTCTGGCCCCCCTGACGCTCTTCCCAGCCTGACAAGTTTGTATTGTCGGCTATTGAGGCACAGGCTGGCAGCAGGGGCAATGGGCGCCTCATTTCGCACCGCGACATGGCCTTGACCGGCCGCGCGCCTATACAAAAAATCAAGCTCCCGGCAGGCAATTGCCCGTCATCTTGCATCCTCCTGTCATTGCCCGGACAATGACGCGCGTTAAGCTCTGGTTCGCTGCTCCCGTGAAAATCCTGCTGATTGAAGACGACAAGGAAACCTCCGCACATATCGTGTATGCCCTCCATGGTGAGGGCCATGACGTCACGGTCTGCCATGATGGCCAGGAGGGACTTAAGGCCGCCCGCGCGGGCGGCCACGCTGCCTTGATCGTGGACCGCATGTTGCCCGGCCTGGATGGCCTGAGCCTGGTCAAGCAGTTGCGCGCCGAGGGCAATCCCACACCGGTCCTTTTCTTGACCACCATGAGCGGACTGAATGACAGGGTTGAGGGCTTGAAGGGCGGCGGCGACGACTATCTGGTCAAGCCTTTTGCTTTTCCCGAACTTTTGGCGCGGGTGGATGTCATCGCCCGGCGCGGCGGTTCGCGGGACATTGAGCCGGTACGGCTGCGCGCGGCCGACTTGGAGATGGATTTGATCCGGCGCACGGTGCATCGCGGCGGAAAGCCGATCGAACTGCAGGCCCAGGAATTCCGGCTGCTGGAATATCTGATGCGCAACATGGGCCGGGTGGTAACCCGTGCCATGCTGCTGGAGAATGTGTGGGATCTGCATTTCGATCCGCGCACCAATATCGTGGAAACCCATATGAGCCGGTTGCGCGGCAAGGTGGACCGTGGTCACGGCGCCGAATTGATCCACACCGTGCGCGGCTCCGGATATACGCTGCGTGCGGATTAGATTCCTCCGTACCGAGAGCTTTCGGCTTACGGCGCTCTATGCCGCCGTCTTTGCACTGTCGGTGGTGATCCTGGGTGTCTTCCTGCTGGTGATCACCAACCAGGCCCTGCGCGACCAGATTCTGGCCTTTTCCTCCACCGATATCGCCGCCATTCGCAATGGTTATGCCAGCCAGGGCGAACTGGAGGCGCGCGAAGTTGTCCAACAGTTCATGGCAGGACCGGCGAATTCCGGCTTCTATCTGTTGCAACGCGAAGGCAAGGTCGTGGCGGGCAACCTGCCTGCGACGGCGACGCGTACCGGGACGATTGAATTCTCCTTTTCTTCCGCGGGCCGCAGCCATGAAGTGCTGGGCATAGGCGAATTTCTGGGCCCCGGCCTCTATGTCTTTGCCGGCAGCGACATGGCGCGGTTGCGCGCGGTGCAGGCCCGAATTCTCGGCATCATGCTGGACCTATTCGCCGCGTCGATCCTGATCGCGGTGGCGGGCGGCGCCCTTGTCAGCTGGAGCTTCCTGCGCCGCACCGACGCCATGGCGAAGACCTGCCAGGACATCATGCAGGGAGATCTCACGCTTCGCATTCCGGTGCGCGGCACCGGCGACGAGCTCGACCGGCTGGCCGAGGCGATCAATGAAATGCTCGCGCGCATCTCGGCCTTGATGGAAAATCTTTCCCAGGTCAGCAACGACATCGCCCATGACCTTCGTACACCGGTCACGCATTTGCGCCATCGGCTGGAACGGGCGCGGGCCGACAGCCGGACGCCGGAGGACTACGCGCAAGCGCTGGATGCCGCCATCGCCAAGGCCGACGAGATACTGGGCCTGTTCACCGCGCTGTTGCGCATTTCCCAAATCGAAGGCGGAGATCGGCGCGCGGCATTCGCGCCGTTGGAGCTGAGCGTCTTGCTGGGGCAAATGCGGGAATTGTTCGAGCCGGTGGCCGAGGAAGCGGGCGATGAATTGCAATCGGCCGTGATGGACAAGGCGATGGTTCGTGGCGACCGGCAACTCCTGGTGCAACTTTTCTCCAACTTGATCGAAAACGCGATCGTACATACGCCGCGCGGTACCAGCATCACGCTGTCCCTGTCGCGGGCGGAGGGCCGCGCTGTGGCGCGGGTGGGTGATGACGGCCCCGGTGTCCCACGCGAGGAGCATGAACGGCTTTTCCGCCGGCTCTATCGTCGCGAGGCCAGCCGTCCCCAGCCGGGCTATGGCCTGGGTCTGTCCTTGGTCGCGGCCATTGCGGAGTTGCACGGTGCCACTGTGCGGCTTGCTGATGGCACAGGGCCCGGCCTGACGGTGGAAGTGTCCTTTCCGCTGGCGGCTGACATAGAAAGGTCCTGAAAATTGGGAAAATTTATGTGCCCGGATTGTGGCGCCGGGGCAGGGGAGTTGGGATACTCCCCACATGGGGAAGCGCATGGCCAGTCATCAGAATATCACGTCTCTGTCATCTTCAGTGCTACCGGCCATTTGATGCGCAAGGTGGGACTCATCGCAGCCGCGCTGCTGTTGCTGGCAGCCTGTGGCAAGACCGACAAGCCGGCTCAGGCCGAAAAGGAGGCTGCGGAGACCCCCGGCCTGACGCTGAAGGCCGAAGAGGTCAAAAGCTTGGGCATCGCGGTCCAACCCGCCATGGCCGCGCAATTTACGGGCCGCATCATGGGTTACGGCGTGGTGACCGCGCTGGATACCATTGCCCAGGCGGATTCC
>DATHLY010000173.1:0-2790 GCA_035487655.1 Rhizomicrobium sp.
TGTTTTCCTCTCCATGTCGGGCATTTGGGGCCTGCCGGGCTGGCAATGGATGTTCATTCTCGAAGGCCTGCCCGCCCTCATTCTGGGCATCGTGATCTATTTCCATCTGCCCGATCATCCGGCCGAGGCCAAATGGCTGTCGGGCGAGCAGAAGCAATGGCTGGAAGGGGCGCTGGCTGCCGATCCCACTCGGCCCAAACGCTCGCACCTGTTCGAGACCTTTCATTCCTTCTACGACCCGCGCGTGTTGGGCATGTGCATGATCTATCTCTGCAACACCTCCGCCAATTTCTCGCTCGCTTTCTTCCTGCCTCAGATCGTGGCGACCATGGGGCTGAGCCAAATGGTGACAGGCCTGATCATCGCCATCCCCGCGGCAATGGGAGTGGTGGGATTGTTTGTGGTGGGTTGGCTCACCGATCATTACCGCAGTCATCGCGCCTTTCTGGTCTCCTGTCTGGTGATCACGGGCCTGGGCTTGGCGGCGGCGGCCTTGTTTGGAGCGAGCGGCGCTTCGGTGATCGGCATTGCCGCCTTGGCCTTTGCCGGCATCGGCATCCACAGCCTCAAGGCGCCCTTCTGGGCGTTGGCGCCCATGACCCTTTCCGCCTCGGCTGCCGCAGGCGGCATTGCCTGGATCAATTCGGTGGGAAATCTGGGCGGCTTTTTCGGGCCGACGATTTTGGGTTGGCTTACCGACCATTTTGGAGGATATCGGGCGGGCATTCTCGCCTTGGCCGGCGTCCAGCTGGTGGCGATCCTCATCACCCTTGCATTGCGCCCACGCGCAGGAACCGGGAACGCATGAAAAAGGGTCTTTCCAATGGCCTGACCAATTACGGAGACCGCGAATTCGCGCTGTTCCTGCGCCGCTCCTTTGCGCGCTCCATGGGCCTATCCGACACATTGCTCAATGCCCCGATCGTGGGTATCGCGGCCGCGCCATCCGGATTCAACAATTGCCAGCGCAACATTCCCGAACTGGTCGAAGCGGTGTCTCGCGGGGTCCTGGCCGAAGGAGGCCTGCCGCGCGTCTTTCCGACCATTTCGCTGGGCGAGGTCTTCCTCAATCCCACCAGCATGAAATTCCGCAACTTGATGGCGATGGACACCGAGGAAATGATCCGCGCCCAGCCGATGGACGCGGTGGTACTCATCGGAGGCTGCGACAAGACGGTCCCGGCGCAGCTGATGGGCGCCTTGTCAGCCGACGTGCCGGCCATTCAGCTGGTCACCGGCCCCATGTCCACCGGCCGCCACAAGGGCGAGCGGCTCGGCGCCTGCACCGATTGCCGCCGGTTCTGGGCGCGCTTCCGTGGCGCGGAGATCGACTCGGACGAGATCGAGACGGTGGAGGGTCGCTTGGCCCAGACGACCGGCACCTGTGCAGTGATGGGGACCGCCTCCAGCATGGCCTGTATTGCCGAGACTTTGGGTATCGCCCTTCCGGGATCGGCCGCCATTCCCGCCGTGAACGCCGCCCGTTTGGTGGTGGCCGAGGAAAGCGGCCGGGTCGCGATGGCCCTGGCAAGGAATGCCATCCGTCCCAGCCAGGTCATCACGGAAAAATCCGTGGAGAATGCCTTGCGCGTGCTGATGGCCGTGGGCGGCTCCACCAATGCCATTATCCATCTGACCGCCATCGCCGGCCGCGCCGGGATCAAGATTTCCTATGACCGGCTGAATGCCATCTCGGATGAGACGCCGGTGCTGCTGGATCTCAAGCCCGTGGGTGAAGGCTATATGGAAGATTTCTTCGCCGCTGGCGGCGTCGCCGCAGTACTGCGCGAGCTCAAGCCCCTGTTGTACCTCGATACGCTGACGGTGGAGGGCCGCACCTTGGGCCAAACGCTGGATGGCGCGCCCGCCTGGGTTGACCGCAAGGTGGTACGGGAATTCGGCAACCCCATTTCGCTGGTTGGCGGACTGATCGCGCTTAAGGGCTCGCTGGCGCCCGATGGCGCGATCTTCAAGCGCGCCGCGGCCACCGCCAGCCTGTTCGAACATGAAGGCCGCGCCGTGGTGTTCGAGGGTCTGGAAGACCTGTCCGACCGGATCGACGATCCAGACCTGGACGTGAAGGCCGACGACGTTTTGGTGCTGAAATATGCCGGGCCAAAGGCCTGCGGCATGCCGGAGGCCGGCTATCTGCCGATTCCCCGCAAGCTGGCACAGCAGGGCGTCAAGGACATGGTGCGGATTTCCGACGCGCGCATGTCGGGTACTGCTTTCGGCACTGTGGTGTTGCATGTCGCCCCGGAAGCGGCGCTGGGCGGTCCCTTGAGCGTGGTCAAGAATGGTGATCGCATCCGTCTGTCGGTACGGGACAAACGCATCGACCTGCTGGTGGATGAGAAGGAGATTGCCAAAAGGCTCGCCGCACTAAAGCCTGTCGAGGCGCCGCGCCGCGGCTATGCCGCGCTTTATCAGAATACCGTCACTCAGGCGCCGCAAGGCTGTGATTTCGACTTTCTTGCAGGGCTCTGACGCCGGGCGATCGATGCGGTGCTGGTCGATTCAGTGTTTCATCGTCGCCGCTTTGCCCACTTGCCGCCGTGCCGCGAAACGGGCAACGTCCCAAGAACAATAAGGGAGGTGCGCGCGTGAAGGTTTGTCTATTGAAACTGGCGATGGCGGCGGCGGTGATGGCCTCGGTTTCACCCGCCCTTGCGAAACAAAGCGTCTGGCGGTTTGACAATCTCAAGCGCATTGGAGGCATGTCGCCCAAAGTCGAGGGCTCGCCGCAACTGGTGGATTCTCCCGTCGGCAAGGCGGTGCAATTCAACGGCA
>DATHLY010000174.1:0-3502 GCA_035487655.1 Rhizomicrobium sp.
CCAGCAGCGCCAGCGCCGCGCCCTGGATGCGGGTCCGGTTTATTCCCTCAGGCGCTGGAAGGAGAGCCAAGGGAAGCGGCGTATTGGGCTTGAATCCTGCGCCGACGGATCAGCCAGAGAAACGGCGCCAAGGTCAGCAAATATTGCGCCGTCACCAGCGGCCAATGTTCGGCCATCGTCTTCCAGGCCGGCGACATGAAAATGGGCGCGGAGCGGATCATCAGGTGGCCATGGCCCATGGGACGAGGCAGAAAGTTCACATCGCTGTGGATGAACAGAACTAGCAGCAGCGCCGTCGCGGCCAGCGGCCAGACCAGTTTCAACCGCTGGCGCGCAGCCAGAGTGACGAACAGGGTGGCGACCAGTGGCATCACGACAAGGTTGGCAATCGCCACGACATCGGTTGCCAGAGTTTGGAACCATTGCGGCGGCAGCGGCGCGTGCATGTCCAGAAAGTGGTAATGCTTTCCGATCAGCACCAGCGAACCGATGAAGATCATGCTGGTGGCGATGGCGGCAAATGGCGGCAGCAGTAAGAACACCGCCCAGGGGGCGCGGGCGGTCCAGGAATGGAATTGCTTCTGTTCCAGCATCGCCGCCGCCAGTTCAGCGTCGCTGCCGAGCTTGGCGCGGGCGCAAGTGAGGGCGTCATGCGCGTCATAACCGGCCTCGCGCTGCTGCGCTTCGAGATCTTTCAGATGATCGCCAAGCTCGGCCAGATAGCGCCGCACATGGCGAGGGGCGACGCCTCCCTTCAAAAGCGTCTCGCGCAGATCACCGAACAGCAAGCGCGCCTCCCATCAGGGTCCGGACAGCGCCATTGAGCTCGCTCCAGCGGCTAGTGAGCGCCGACAAGCGCCGCGCGCCCTTGGCGGTCAAGCTGTAATAGACGCGGCTGCGGCCGCCCACACTTTTGCGGCGGGATTTCAGCGCGCCGGACTTCTCCAGCGCATGCAGCAGGGGATAGATCACCCCTTCGCCGGGAGAAAGTGCTGAGCCCGTGCGCGCGGCAATGGCCTGCACAATCTCATAGCCATACATCTCCCGGTCCTGAAGCAGACGCAGGATCGCCAGTTCCGGTAGGCCGGACATGAAGCTGTTGTCGTCCGTCATCTCATTACCTCGAGTCTCGAGGTATAATAGCGGCAGCGCTCCTGATCGTCTATTGGTGTGTTATCCCCCCTCACCCGGCCCGCTTCGCGGACCGCCCTCTCCCCCTGAAGGGGGAGGGGGAGGATTATCGCTCTTCATAACTGCACATCCTTGGGTGAGGCGCACCATTTTCTGGCAAAGCGGCCCAGCCCTGCTGACGCCACTTCCATTCCATATCTCATGGGCATCGCGCCGCACCATGCTAAGGTCGGTCCACGGGGAGAGATCATGGCCGAGCCAAAACAAGAACAAGCAGAACAGGTCTTCGCCAAATGCGCGAAGCGGCTGATCCCCTTTATGATGCTGCTCTATGTCACCAACTATCTCGACCGGGTGAATGTCGGCTTCGCGGCCCTCACCATGAATCGGGACTTAGGCTTTTCGGCTACCGTCTACGGCTTTGCCGGCGGCATCTTCTTCCTCAGCTATGCGCTGTTCCAGATCCCCGCCACTGTGCTGTTGGAGCGGATCGGAGCCCGGCGCACGGTCTTCGCCATCATGGCGGCTTGGGGTGCCTGTTCCGCCGCCACCGCCTTTGTGCAAACCCCCATCGCCTTTTACATCATGCGCGTCCTTCTAGGCTTGGCGGAGGCGGGATTCTTCCCCGGCATCATCCTCTATCTCACCTTCTGGTTTCCCCGGGAGTATCGCGCCCGCTTCACCGCCGTCTTCATGCTGGCGATCCCCTTGTCCTCGACCTTTGGCGGGCCTCTCTCCGGCCTGATCCTGGGCATGGATGGGGTGGCCGGGTTTCGTGGCTGGCAATGGCTGTTCCTGATCGAGGGTTTGCCGGCCTGCATATTGGCCTTCGCGGTGCTGAAATTCCTGCCTGACGGGCCCGCCTCCGCCGATTTCCTGTCGGATGCGGAAAAGCAGACCATCGCCGCGCGCCTGGCCGGCGGGAAAGCTCCCGCGCCGCCCAATCTGTGGGCGGGCCTGGTTGATCCGCGTGTGCTGCTGCTGGGGCTGGCAGGGACCGGGATCGGCGCCGGAATTTTCGGCGGCCAGTTGTGGCTGCCGCAGATCGTCAAGGCTATGGGCTATTCCAACCTGGTCACCGGCTGCATCTCGGCGCTGCCCTATATCGTCGCGGCGCCCACCATGATGTTGGTGGGCCGCTCCAGCGACCGCAGCGGCGAACGTGTGTGGCATACCGCCATTCCTGTGCTGGTGGCGGCCAGCGGCCTTGTCATCGCGGCCGTGTCGCAAAACCATTATGTGGCGGTGGCCGGGCTGGTGATGACCATGGCCGGGCTGATGGGCACCTATGGCCCTTATTATTCCCAGTCCTCTTCGTTTCTCAGCGGGCCGTCGGCCGCTGGCGCCATCGCCCTGGTCAATCTGATGTGCACCGGGTTTGGTGGATCTATCGGTCCCAGTGTTCTCGGCATGCTGAAGGACAGGACGGGCGGCTATGCGGCGGGCATGTTCGCGCTGGCGGGGGGATTGGTGTTTTCCGTTTTTCTCCTGTTCGTGCTGGGTAAGGTGATCTCGGCGCGGCTTGCACGCCTGGCAGCCGCGTGAGTACTCGCCATTCAAAAGGTTGTCATTCCCGGCGAGCGGCGCGCGTCAGCGCGTGGCAGGGGTTGCGGCCACCGACTGCAGACCAGCCTGCGCAATTAGGCCGCAGTTCGGGCCTGGGAACCGGAATCCGGATTGGGCGTTTCAAGGCTTATGGAATATGGTATTGGATTTGCAGGTCTATCCGACGTGTTCGGATTGGTCGCGGTGGTTCTTTCGATCCTGGTGGCCGGTTTCTACCTCCAGAGCCTGAAAGGCCCCAGCGACCGGCACCGGTTGCAATAGTCCGCCGTCACGAAAATCGGGCAGGCTTGGCGGGCAGCATCGTTCCATCCATTACCCGATAGCCCCAGATCACCCCCCAATCGCCATAGGAACCGCCGGGCGTCCACAACAGATTGCCCGCATCGTCGACATGCGCGCCAGCGAATTTGGACTTGAGCAGCACGCGCGGATCGATCAGCTGGGCGTCACGGTTTTCTATCGCCGGCAGAAGTGGCATGACATGGTTGTGTGCCCCGCAGGGAACCTGCAGCGAAATGGTTTCGCCGCGACGGAAAGCCTTGCCCTTCAAGACGGTGTCGATTGTGCCGTCCACGCCGCACAGTCCCGGCAGGGTCTTGGCCATGCGGACATGGGAGACGTTGATGAGAAGAACATTGTCGCCGCCGGCCGCCGAGGCGGACGATGCCGCGATAAGGGTCCCGACGAGAGAAAGAGAAAGCGCCGCGAAAACCTTTCCTGCCATGATTGCCTCCCGGCTGATCGCGATTCAAAGGCTAACGCGGGACCCGCCCGAATTCCATTATCTCTGCATTACGGTGGATTA
>DATHLY010000175.1:0-4402 GCA_035487655.1 Rhizomicrobium sp.
GTAAAGGCAGCCTCGCGCGACTTGCGCAAGGTCAGCCTGGAGCTGGGCGGCAAGTCGCCCAACATCATCCTGGACGATGCCGATGTTGATGCGGCGGTCGCGGGCGCAACAGCCGGCATCTTCTTCAACCATGGTCAATGCTGCAACGCAGGCTCGCGCCTGTTCGTGCAGGAAAAGGTCTATGACAAGGTCGTGGCGGGAATTTCCGCCAACGCTTCCAAGATCAAGCTGGGCGTCGGCATGGACCCAGCCACGGAAATGGGCCCGATGGTGTCGGAAGTCCAGCATGGCCGTGTGAAGGGCTATCTCAAGTCCGGACAGGAGGAAGGTGCGCGCGCCGTCACCGGCGGCTCGGCGCCCGAGGGACGCGGCTACTTCGTCAACCCCACCGTGCTGGTGGACACCAAGCCCGACATGAAAGTGGTGCGGGAGGAAATCTTCGGACCTGTCGTGGTCGCCATCCCCTTCAAGGAGGTCGATGACAAGCTGGTTGCCGCCGCCAACGATACCATTTATGGCCTGGCCGCCGGAGTGTGGAGCCGCGACATCGCCAAAGCCAACCAGCTCGCCAATGCCATCAAGGCCGGCTCTGTCTGGATCAACTGCTACCATGTGTTCGACGCCGCCCTGCCCTTTGGCGGCTACAAGCAGTCGGGCTGGGGCCGGGAGATGGGCCAAGCCGTGTTGTCGAACTATCTGGAAGCCAAGGCGATCACTTCGCGGATCGGCTAACCGTCGGAATTTAGTCGTACTGGTTACTCATACCAACCGGGCGCCTTCACCGCGTTCTGGTACCAGTCGATCGCGTGCCCGATCCAGAGCTGGGAATGCGTGCGCGCAAGGAACTCGTCCACCTTCTTGCGTGAGGCAGGCGTCTCCAGCGTCTGCTCGCGTGGCGGCATGCGTCCCTTCGTCCGTTCGGCGGTGTAGTGATAGAGATCCCCGGACACCACCACCCCGCCGGTATGGGCCAGCTTGACGTAAAGCGATTGGTGGCCCGGCGTGTGCCCCGGCGTTGACAGCAGAACCACCTTGCCGTCGCCGAACACGTCATGATCGCCGTCGATATACTGTATGTGGGCCTTGGCCAGCGCGTCATAGCCCTTCCGCGCCGTGGCATTGGCGCTGGGTCCGAACATCACGCCATATTCGGCCTTGCGCGCCAGCCAGGTCGAACCGGCATAATCATTGGCATTGCCAACATGGTCCCAATGGGAATGGGAGATGGCGAGATAGGTGATCATCGGCGCCGTGACGCCGATATTGGCCAGCTGGCCTTTCAGCGAAACCGTCTTGAGCTGGCCCTCATAGCCCATCTTGTTTTCATAGATCGGGCGTCCGACCTGCGCGTCGGTCAGGCCTGTATCGAACAACAGCATCCCCTTGGGATGCACCACCAGGAAACAAGGATCGGAGAAATCCGGATCGGGGACGTCGCTGCGACTTAGCCCGAAGCGTTCCGGCTCATGGGAAATGATGGTGCCGCAGTCCAGCACATAGAGCCGGACGTCGGTGACCTTGGGCGCCGGCGGCAGGCCGCCAGAACTATAGGAAGGGGGCGCGGGCTGGGCGGCAGCACTCGCGCAGACGGCCATCACCGCGAAAAATGCCACAAGCCGTTTCAGAGCCATAGCGTGTCCCTTCTTGCGGGCACCTGTATCAGTGGTCGTGGTGACTCACGATGCCGTGATCCTTCAGCAGCTGGATATAGAAGAGGCGGATATCCTGCTGACCGCCACGGTTGATGAAATCGCCCGGCGTATCACCCTTGGCGTTCGGAACGTCCATCTTGGCGCCCTTGTCCGCCAAATACTGAAGCACCGGGATCGCCAGGTCGGGATTCTTGTTGGCGATGGCGAAATGCATGATGCTTTTGCCTTCCGGCCCGATCGCTGTCAGGTCCGGATCAAGCTCCAGCGCATATTTCACCGCGTCGAGGTTGCCGCTGCCGGCCGCGGCCAGGGCCACGGTGGTGCCGTCCTGCGCCTTGATGCTGACCTTGGCGCCCGCATCCACCAGTTCCTTCATCGCGGGGGCCGAGCCGGCCTCGGCTGCGAACACCAAAGGAGGCGTGGCTACGGCGGGCGGCGGCGGCGGCCTGGTGCCGTCGGCGACAGCAAGCTTCTGGCCGTTGGCTGCGACCTGGACCGGCGGCCGTGGTGGCGCAGGCGGCGGCGGTTCGGAGAGGGCATTGGGATCGACGCCCTTTGATAGCACCATCTTGACCAGCTCGGCCTTACCGCTGGCAGCGGCGATGTGCAGCAACTGCCGCCCCTTGGTGTCGCGCTGGGTCAGATCCGTGCCGCGCGATACCACCGTCATGGCGAAGGGCAGATTGTCGTTGGCCAGCGCCGCCGCCACCACGGAGGTGCCGTCCGGCAGCACGTTCTTGCTGTCGGCGCCCGCATCCAGCAGGGCCAGCGAAGCCGAAGATACCTTGCTGCGCAAGGCGAAAAACAGCGGCGTGAAGCCGGCGCGCGAAACCGCGTTCACTTGGGCGCCATGCGCCACCAGGAATGTGATGTTTTCGGTGCGTCCCTTGGCTGCCGCCCACATCAGAGCTGTCTGCCCCCGTGGATCGGCGGCGTCTACCTTGGCGCCCTTGGCCATCAGCAGACCCAGAACCTCGGGCGTGGAACTGCCGGCGCACAATTCCAGGGCCCCGATCCCATCGGCACGCGTGAGCTTGGCGTCGGCGCCGGCCTTGAGCAGATCGGAAACGATCTCCGCTCCTCCCAACTCGCAGGCCAGTGTCAAAGGCGATGCGCCATCGATATCGGTGACATTGGGCTTGGCGCCGGCGGCCAGAAGCATGTGCACCGACTCCGTATCCTGGCGGTCCACCGCCCAGGCGAGAACACTGGACTTGTCGGGCAGCAGCGCATTCACATTGGCGTGTGCGGCCAGAAGGTTCTTGATCGCCGCATGGTCATTGTCGCGCACTGCCTCCGCCAGGCGGTTTTCCGTGGTGCTCGCCATAGAAGGCAACGCGCCCAGTAGGCAAAAACATAATACGAACTGTTTTCTCATCGCCCCTACGCCGACCTAAGCGGCAAAAACCGAAAGCCGGCCCGTCGAGTCACCCAGCGTGTCGTGATGCACGCCCAATGTGTCCATCAGCGACAGCATCATGTTGGTCATGGGGGTGTCCTTCTCCACTTCCACATGGCGATTGCCCTTGATCAATCCGCCCGCGACAATCACCGGCAGGCCGCGATGATCATGTTTGTTGGGGTCGGCCAGGCTGGCGCCGGCCAGGACCAGCGTGTGATCCAGCAGGTTGCCGTCGCCTTCCCTGGTTTCGCTCATCCGCTTCAGGTAATAGGCGACCTGTTCCATATGCAGCGTATTGATCTTGGTCAGCTTGGCGATCTTCTCCGCATCGTTGCCGTGATGGCTGAGCGGATGGTGTGCATCGGGCACGCCGATTTCCGGATAGGAACGGCCGCTGACCTCACGGCCGATCATGAAGCTGGAAACTCGGGTCATGTCCGCCTGCATCGCAAGCACCTGCAGGTCGATCATCATATGGGCATAGTCCTCGAAACCGTCGGGCACGCCGGACGGACGGGCATAGGCCGGCAGCGCGGTCGCTTCCGTGCCGCCCCGCTCGACCTTCTGGATGCGCTTTTCGATGTCGCGCACCGAGGTGAGATATTCGTCCAGCTTCTTCTTGTCGCTCGCGCCCATGCTGTGCGACAGGCGCTTGGCGTCCTGAGCCACGAAATCCAGGATGGAGGCCTGGCGCCGCAACTGCGCAAGGCGGCTCTTGGCATCCAGACTGTCGCCGTCGCCGAACAGGCGTTCGAACACTTCGCGCGGATTGATGGTGACGGGCAGCGGGGTGGAGGGGCTGCTCCAGGACAGGGTGTTGGTATAGGCGCAGCTGTAGCCGGAATCGCAGCTGCCCACCAGGCTGGGAGGCTCCAGCCCCACTTCCAGCGACGGAATCTGTGTCTGTTCGCCGAACTGTTTGGCGACCAACTGATCCATCGAGATGCCGGCGGTGATGTCGGCGCCTTCGGTCTTTTTGACATGCGTGCCGGTCAGGTAACCGCCGC
Organism: Rhizomicrobium sp.; assembly: GCA_035487655.1. Lineage (GTDB taxonomy): Bacteria > Pseudomonadota > Alphaproteobacteria > Micropepsales > Micropepsaceae > Rhizomicrobium. Next base: position 4,062 of record DATHLY010000175.1, read on the forward strand.
AGCAGCGGCCATGGTCGCCGGCGCCGTCGCCCAACGCTTCGGCCTGCACATGCGACAGGCCGGTGAAGACAGTAAGCTTGTTGCGATAGGGCTCCAGCGGCCTGAGGATGGGCGACAGGGCAAAGCCCTCGCCGGTCTCGGCGGGCGTCCAGTTCTGCATCATCATGCCGTTGGGCGTATAGATCACCTGCAGGCGCTTGCGCAGAGCGGCCGCTTCTTCCGCCGCCCGGGCGCCGGGGATCATGGCATCAAGCAGGGGCAGCGCCATCGTGGTGCCCATGCCGCGCAACACGGTGCGGCGGCCCATTGGTTTGCGTGTGATCATCATGTTTCCGGAGTCC
>DATHLY010000176.1:0-2605 GCA_035487655.1 Rhizomicrobium sp.
GAGATCGTGCGCCACCAGGACGCCTTTCTCACCCATGGCGTGCGCCATCTCAGGCCGCTTAACCTGCGAATCATCGCCGACGCGATCTCGATGCACGAATCGACGGTCAGCCGCGTCACCTCCAACAAATATGTCGCCACGCCGCGCGGCGTGTTCGAACTGAAATATTTCTTCACCGCCTCGATTCAGGCGATGAACGGCGCGGAATCGCACAGCGCCGAAGCGGTGCGCGACCGCATCCGCGAGATGATCGAGAACGAGCAGGGGGTTGAGATCCTGTCCGACGACCGGATCGTCTCGCTGCTGACCGCAGACGGGGTTAATATCGCCCGCCGGACCGTGGCCAAATATCGCGAGGCGATGCGAATCCCGTCATCGGTGGAACGCCGCCGCCTCAAGGCGGGCGATGTCAACCAGGCTTCTTACCCCTGAATATAGAGGGTTTGGCGCCCCAATGCGGCGACGTTGACTTTGGCAAAATCTGGGCCTATGAACCCGCCGCTTTTCGGGTCCGCTTAACCTTTGCCGCCGCAGGCCGGACGCAACCCTGGCCGTTCCCGCGACACAGACTTGAACCGTGTTGGAAGCTATAGCCACATTGGGATGTTGATGAATATTTCCGATCTGCTTGCTCCCGATGCGGTGCTTGCTTCGCTTAAGGCCCAGACCAAGAAGCAGCTGCTGCAGGAATTGGCGGCGCGGGCGCATCTGCAGACGCGCCTGCCCGAAAAGCGGATTTTCGAGACCCTGATCGAGCGCGAGCGCCTGGGCACCACCGGCGTCGGCTCGGGCATCGCCATTCCGCATGGCCGCATGGCCGGCCTCACCGCCATCACCGGCGTGTTCGCGCGGCTGGAAAGCGGCCTCGATTATGAGGCTGTGGACAGCCAGCCGGTCGATCTGGTGTTCATGCTGCTGGCTCCGGAAAATGCCGGCGCCGATCATTTGAAAGCGCTGGCGCGGGTTTCGCGCCTGCTGCGCAACCAGGCCACCTGCGAGAAGCTGCGCGCCGCCAAAAGCGCCGAGGCGATCTACGCCATCCTCACGGACCAGACCGGCGGATCGAGTTCTCAGGCGGCCTAGACGCGCGGGCCTTTTGCGTCGTGAGTTCATCGCGCGTGCTCACGGGCTGTCGCCGTCCATACGCTGTCGCTATGGACCACGCGACGCTCCTGCTCACGCCGCAAAATTCCTCGCGCTGCGCGCCAGCAATCATTTTGGCGCGGTGGGCAATATTGAAACTTTCTTGATCAGGATCGGGTCGACCGGGGCTTGTCCCGGCATCGGACCCTTGTCGCCGGTCGCCACCATGGAGATGGCGTCCGCGACATCCATGCCCGACACCACCTGGCCGAACACAGTGAAGCCTATCTTCTGGGGATCGCCCTCGACATGGTCCAGGGCGGTATTGTCGGACATGTTGATGAAGAAATCGGCGGTGGCGCTACCCGGATCGTCGCCATGCGCCAGCGCCACCGTGCCACGCAGATTGCTGAGGCCATTGGTGCCCTCGAAGGCAACCGGCGCATGGGGCGGGCGGCCTTTCACATTGGCGTCCCAGCTTCCCATCTGGATCACGAATCCCTTGACCACGCGATAGAACACGGTGCCGTCATAATGCCTGTCCTTCACATAGCGCAGGACATTGGCGACGCTTTTGGGCGCGCGCACCGCATCGAGTTGCAAGGTGATGTCGCCCATGCTGGTGGCAATGAGCATCCGCGGCCCGATCATTTCCGGATTTTGCCGGGCCGGCGTTTCGGGCGCGGGCGGCGCATCCTGCGCCAGCGACGGGACGGCCCAGAACAGCAGGGCCGCAAAGGCGATCAGGGTTGAGCGCATGTCCATCCTCCCGAATCCCATCTTAACAACGAAAAAAGCCGGAAGCGATGCTTCCGGCCCTTGTTCGCGTCTTCAAACCGGCGCCCGTCAGCAGATGGGCGTCAGTGGACGCTCACCGGCGTCAATTCGTTCTGCACCGCGGCGCCATAGGCGCTGGCCCAGCCGTCGGTGAAGCCGATCACGCTGCCATCCTCGGCGTGCAGGACGTAGAGCTTCATGCCCTGGGGCAGATCGATATTGTCGGGAAGCAGGCCGAGACGATGCGCTTCCTCGCTGCCGGTGGGCTTGATGTAGGCGATACGCCCCAATCCCGCCACATTACCTTCGCTTTCGAAACGGTCCGTCATGATAGGCCTCCATTCTTGATTTCCACGACCCGGACGCTGGGTTTTGGCTCCGGACGCTCCAAATCGATTTTCAACAATCCATGTTCCAACGCGGCACTTTTGACTTCGATGCCGTCGGCCAGCACGAAGCTGCGCAAAAATTGCCGTGCCGCGATGCCGCGATGAAGGAAATTCTTGTCGCCGGCGTCACTCTGGCGCCCGCGAATGACCAGTTGGCGGTCCTCGACGGTGATGGCGATATCGTCCTTGGCGAAGCCCGCAACCGCCAGGGTGATACGCAGGCCATCGCCTCCGATATCCTCGATATTGTAAGGCGGATAGCCGTCGCCCGCATGTTTGGCGGTGCGTTCCAGCGCCCGTTCCAGATGTTCAAAGCCCAGCAGGAATGGGCTGTTCAGAAGTCCGCGATTCATGTC
>DATHLY010000177.1:0-10375 GCA_035487655.1 Rhizomicrobium sp.
ATAGAATTTCAGGATCTGGTCCAACGTCTCGCACTTTTTCACCAGCGGATTGACGACGAAGCCATATTCCTCAAATTTCTCCAGCATGCCGCTTTGGCTCTTGGCTGGCAGTTCCGAGATTTCGCCCCAGGTATAGGCAAAGAAATTCAACGCCCGCGAGGCGGTGATGGACGGATCGAGCTGGCGCACCGAACCGGCGGCGGAATTGCGCGGATTGGCATAAGTCGGCTTGCCCTCCTTTTCCTGACGCTTGTTCAATGCCTCGAACGCTTTGTGCGTCATATAGACCTCGCCGCGCACTTCCAGCACGGCCGGCGGCTTGCCCTTCAGGCGCAGGGGAATATCATCGATCGTGCGCAGGTTGGCAGTGATGTCCTCGCCCTCGCTGCCGTCGCCGCGGGTGGCGCCCTGCACCAGCACGCCATTCTCATAGCGCAGCGAAGCCGACAGCCCGTCGATCTTGGGCTCGGCCGCCACCACTACCGGCTCATCCTCTTTCATGCCCAGGAAGCGGCGCACCCGCGCCAGCCAGTCGGCGACATCCTGGTCCTCAAAGGCGTTGTCCAAGGACAGCATCGGCACGCGATGCGTGACTTTGGCGAACCTGTCGCTGGCTTTTGCGCCTACCCGGTGGCTGGGACTGTCCGGCCGCACCAAAAGCGGAAACCGCGCCTCGATCTGCGCATTGCGTTGGCGCAAAGTGTCATAGTCCGCGTCGCTGATCTCCGGCGCATCCTCGCCATGGTATCTGCGGTCGGCCCGGGCGATCTCTTGCGCCAGGCGGTCGAGTTCCTTTTCGGCCTCTGCAGAGGTCAATTTATCGACAGCTTTGACAGTCATGCTCGCCTGCGAGCCTTCTTGGCCGGCGCGGCTTCGGCCATCAATCGCTTGGCGGCGGCACGAGCCTCGGCGGTCACAGCGGCACCCGACAACATGCGCGCGATTTCCTCCAGCCGCTCGTCCTCGTCCAGTAATTCGATCTTGGTTTTATCCTTGGCGCGCGTGATGCGGAAATGCCGCGCGGCGCGGGCCGCGACCTGCGGCGAGTGGGTGACCAGCAAGACCTGCGTGGTTTCGGCCAGGCGCTGCAGGCGTTCGCCGACCGCGTCGGCCACCGCCCCGCCCACGCCGCGATCGACCTCATCAAACACCAGGGCGGCCGGCGAGGAGACCTGCGCCAGCGCCACTTTCAGCGCCAGCGAGAAACGCGCCAACTCGCCGCCGGACGCAATCTTGGTCAGCCCGCCAAAGCTTGCGCCTTCGACCGTCGCCACCTCGAAAGCGATGCGCTCCAGCCCCGTCGCCGCGCCCTTGTCGTCATCAAGCTTATCCAACGTGACGCGAAACTTGGCGTGGGCCAGTTTCAGCGGCGCAAGCTCGGCGGCGACAGCGGCTTCCAGCATTTTCGCGGCGCCGTCGCGCGATTTCGACAATGTTCGTGCGGCGATGAGGTAAGCGTCGCGGGCGGCACCGGCTTTGGCTTCGGCTTGTTTGATCCGGCTGCCGCCTTCGGTCAGCGCCGCCTGTTTGGCGATGAATTCCTCGCACAGCGCGGGCAACCGATCCGGCGTCACGCCATATTTGCGTGCCAACGCCCGAAGCGCGAACAGCCGCTCCTCCTTGCGTTCCAGCGCATTGGTATCGCTGTCCAGCCGCGACAAAAGGGAATCCAGTTCCCGCCGCGCCTCTTCCGCCAAGGCATAGGCCTGTTCCAACGCGGTTTCGGCCGCGCCGGCGATCTTGCGCGCCTCGTCGTTCATGCGCGACAGCTTCCTGAGCGCCTGCGCCAATCCGCTTTGCGCGCCTCGCTCACCCGACAGCGACTCCAGTGCCGAGGACACTTCCTCGACAATCCGCGCCGCATTCATCATCAGGGCGCGCTCGCTGGCCAATCGTTCCTCTTCGCCCGCTTCCGGCGCGAAATCCGACAGTTCCTGGGCGGCGGCGCGAACATACTCCGCCTCGGCCTGGGCCCGGTCCGCCAGCGCCTTCAACTCCTCGAGCACGGCGCGCGCGCCTGCCCATTCGCCGTGCAGCATCGCCACCGTTTGGGCATCGCCATTCAGCCCACCGAAGCCGTCCAGCAAGGCGCGATGTGTGGCGGTATCGAACAGGCCGCGATCGTCCTGTTGGCCATGCACCTCCAGCAACGAATCGCCCAACTCCTTCAAAAGGCCCACGCCCACCGCCTGGTCGTTGATGAAGGCGCGGCTGCGTCCATCGCCGGCCAGAGTCCGGCGCAGCACGATCTCCCCGCCAGTCTCCATGTCCTGGTCGCGCAATAGAGCCCAGGCGCCGTGATTGGATTCCGGTTCGAAGACCGCTGTGGCGGAGCCTTGGTTGGCGCCCGCCCGCACACTGGCGCGGCCCCCCTTCCCTTGAACATTGGCACCGACCGCCAACCCCAGCGAATCAAGAAGAATGGATTTGCCCGCCCCCGTCTCACCGGTCAGCACATTCAGGCCGGGCGCGAATTCCAGCGCCGCCTGCTCGATCAGCACAATGTCGCGGATGGTCAGCGCCGCCAGCACACCCGGCTCCGAATCTCTAGAACACTTTATGGAAAGCCTGACTGATCCAGGAGCGCTTGTCTTCCTCCGGCTTCAGGTTGCGGCCTCTGAGGATGTTGTAAGCATCGCGGTACCAGCCGGAGCCGGGATAGTTGTGCCCCAGCACGGCGGCCGCCGTCTGAGCCTCGCGGTCCAGGCCCAGGCTGTAATAGGCCTCGCAAATGCGCTCCAAGGCTTCGGCGATCTGCGGCGTGGTCTGGTACTGATCCACCACAGTGCGGAAGCGGTTGATGGCCCCGATATAGTCGCCCTGCCTGAGGTAATAGCGGCCCACCGCCATTTCCTTGCCCGCAAGATGGTCGTTGGTCAGGTCGATCTTCAGCGTGGCGTCACGGGCATATTCGGTGTCGGGAAAGCGCTGGACCACGTCCTGCAACGCCACCAGCGCGCCTTCGGTGTTGGACTGGTCGCGGCCGATGTCCACGATCTGCTCATACAGCGAAATGGCCTTGATATAGAAGGCGTAAGCCACCTCAGGGCTGCCGGGATGCAGCGAGATATACTGGTCGGCGGTGGCGATGGCACCGCCGTAATTGTTGGACTGGTAGGAGCAGAAGGCGCTGATCAGCATGGCCCGCCTGGCCCAGACCGAATAGGGATGCTGACGGTCGACTTCGTTGAACTGAGCGGCGCAGATGTCCCAGGCACCCGCATTGATCGCCCGCCAGCCATCGGCATAGATCTGCTCGACGGTGCGCTCGCGGTAATTGGCGGCGTCCTTGTTGGCGTTGTTGGTCTCATCATCCTTGCCACCGAAGATCGAGCAGCCCGCCAGCAGCGACAGGCTGGCGCCCAGCAACAGGGCGCGCAGGACAAGCTTAGGACGGACAGACAAAACCATTTGCGTTCCTTGGTTCGCGCGTAAAATCAAGTATTTTCAATGGCTTGCTCAGGCCTACGGCCCGGACCACGCTCATCGCTCTTTATATACAGTGCCAGGGGCTTGCCGGGAAAGTGTCAGTTTGTTTGGACGAGCCGCCGCCTTCCAAACCCACAGGAATCAAAGTTCCGCCCGTTCATAATTGGCAGTGTCGGAAAACAGCGCCCGCAGCAGCGCATTGTTGGTGGCGTGCCCCGATTTGCGGCCTTCGAAGCGGGCGATCAATGGGGCGCCGGCCAAGGCCATGTCGCCAATGGCGTCCAGGATTTTGTGGCGGACAAACTCGTCAGCGAAGCGCTGGCGCTCGCGATTGACCACGCCCGAATCGTCCAAGGCCAGGGTATTGGCGAGTGATGCGCCCTTCGCCATGTCCAACTTGTTGAGCATTTCCAGCTCGCGAAGGAACCCGAAGGTGCGTGCCGGCGCGATCTCCGCCTTGAATCCGGCCCGGCTGAAGGCGAAAGCGTAATATTGCTCGCCGATCACCGGAAAGCTGAGTTCGTAAGAAAAGGAAAGGCTCGAATCCGGCAGGAGGGAGGCTTTGGCGTCACCACTTTCCACCGTCACGGGCTTCAACACGCGGATGGCATTTCGCGGCTGATCCTGTTCGGCTAGCCCTGCGCTTTCCAGCAGGCTCAGATAGGACAAGGCATCGCCGTCCAGGATTGGCGGTTCGGGACCATCCAGGCTCACCAGCAGGTCGTCGATCTCCGCGCCTGCCGCCGCCGCCATCAGATGCTCCACCACGCCGATCTTGGCTTGGCCTTGTCCGATTACGGTGCCCAATCTGGTTTCGCTCACCAGATCGTAACGGGCGGGGATGTCCGTTCCGAGGTCGGTCCGGCGAAAGACGATGCCGCTGCCGCTCGAAGCGGGCGACAAGGTCATGGTTACCGGCACGCCGGCATGCAGAGCAGTGCCGGAAACCGTGACCGGGCGGGCTATGGTGCGGCGGGGAGGCATGGCGTCAGTCTAATCTATTGCGGCAGCATTGTTACAGGCGTTTACTTGAGCTTGCACGGCTTCAAGGAGAAAGCCGCATGCGCAGGCCCTGGAAAGGGATGGGAGCGTCAATCGCCTTTCTGGTTTTTGCCCTCATGGCAAGCCAGGCCCGCGCAGCGTTGCCGGCCGAGCAGTCTTATCACATCGACTATCACGGGCGTTTGGCAACCGAGGTCTATGTCAACGGCCAGGGCCCCTTCCAATTTGTCATCGACACCGCTTCCAGCCGTTCATTGATCTTTGAGCATGTCCGCCAGCGGCTGAATTTGACCCAGTCCCAACCGGGCCGGATGACAGTTTATGGCATCAATGATGTGGCCGATGTGATGCCGGTGCGGCCGCACGAGCTGAATATCGCAGGCGAAACGATTTCCGATCTGATCATGGGCGTGCTGCCCGACACCATGCCTTTCGAGCCGGACGGCATTCTGGGCGTGGATGTCTTGTCTCGCTATTTCATGGTGCTGGACCGCAGTGCCATGCGGATCAAACTCCTGCCGCCGGACCAGCATTCCGCCCGGGCCTATGCCGCCTGGTCGGAAGTGGAATTGCTGCCCCGCCAGTTGAAAAAGTTTCCCATTCAATTCTGGTACCTCAAGGCGCGGTTCAATGACCGGAGCATTACGTCCTTGTTCGATCTTGGCGCCAGCCTGACGATGTTGAATTGGGGCGCAGCCGAGAGGCTCGGCGTGCACAAATCCCATTTCGCCTCCTACGGTCCGCCCCCGACCATGTTGCAGGACGTGCTGGGCAAGGAGGCGCCCGCCGTGCGCGCAGACGGTTTGGAAGTCCAGCTGCCGGGCAAGAACTGGCAGAGGCAATCGGCCATCATCGCCGACGCACCCGTCTTCACTTATTTCGATCTGGAGGAACAGCCGGCCGCCATAGTCGGGCTGGACCTGTTGCGCAACAACTCACTGGCGATCGATTTCGCCGGACAGCGGCTTTACCTGGGGCCGACGATTGCGGACGGGAGTTGATTACGTTCAACCGAATTAGGCTGGCGTCCAGACTCCATTATCAATCCATACTTGTCATGGCCCACCACCCCGGTCCGCGCGAAGCGCGGCCGGAGTGTAAACTCCGTGTGGGCCATCCAGTTGGGATCGCGACTATCGTGAAAATGAAGCGCTGGCCTCATCTGGATGGCCCGCATTCGCGGGCCATGACAATCTATGGAAGCTTCTTGAGCACCTAGAACACCAAAAGGGCGGCACGAAAATCGTGCCGCCCTCAATTTATCTTCTGGATTCCCTTCCCTCGCCGCATCCATACGCTGACGCTATGGAGCGGCTTGCCGGGGATGACAGCGCGCTTTGGCGCGCTGTCAGTTCGACTGCCGCCGCAAAAACGCCGGTATTTCGAACTGCTCATCCCGCTTGTGATCGGGGAACAGGTCGTCGGCATTGTTGCGCGGCGCCTCTCCCTGTACCTGCGGCAGGGGCGGCAGGGACTGGGCGGTGGCGCGCGGCGCGGACCGTTCCATGGCCGCGCGCGGCTCAGGCGCCGGCTCCACGCGCAGATCGGGCGCGTGCTTCTTGCGACCGAAGAAGCCCCAGCCGCTGCTTTTCTTTTCCGGCGCCATTCTGGGATTTTGGGCCATGTGCTCCTGTTCCAGCGGACGGTGGTAGCTTTCGGAGGCGGCATATTTGGCCGCGACCGCTCCGGACTCCGCCGCAATTTCCGGCGCATCCGAACCGCCCAGGACATAGGCCTCCGCCGCTCTTTCCGCGGCGGTCTTTTCGGCACCTATCTGGTTTGCCAAGGCTTCCACACTGGCATGCACCGGATTTGCCGCAGGATGGGGCATCGCCGACACCGGCACCGGTTGCGGCACACGAGGCGGTTGGCGGAGGTTCAGGTGTGGGTGCAAGGTGCGGACCTTTTCCGGCATCGCCATCTTGGTGAGTTCCGCATCAATGCCGGTGGCGACCACGCTGACGCGGATGCGGCCTTCCATTTCCTGCAGGATGGTGTTGCCGAAGATGATATTGGCGTCAGGATCGACTTCCGCGCGGATGCGGTTGGCGGCCTGTTCCACTTCAAACAGCATCAAGTCGGGACCGCCGGTGATGTTGATCAACACGCCCTTGGCACCCTTCATGGTGACATCGTCCAAAAGCGGATTGGAGATGGCCATGTCAGCGGCCCGCATGGCGCGGTCCTCGCCTTCGGCCTCGCCCGTGCCCATCATGGCCTTCCCCATCTCCGATATCACCGACTTGATGTCGGCGAAGTCCAGGTTGATCAGGCCAGGCATGACGATCAGGTCGGTAACGCCGCGCACGCCCGCATGCAGCACTTCGTCCGCCATGGCAAAGGCTTGCGCCATGGTGGTGCGGTCGTTGGCGACCCGGAACAGATTCTGGTTGGGAATGACGATCAGGGTATGGACGAATTGTTGCAGCTCGGCAATGCCCCGCTCGGCCACCCGCATGCGGCGGTCGCCTTCCAGGCTGAAAGGCTTGGTCACCACCCCCACGGTCAGGATGCCGGCCTCGCGCACGGCGCGGGCGATCACCGGCGCGGCGCCGGTGCCAGTGCCGCCGCCCATGCCGGCCGCGATGAAGACCATGTGGGAACCGGAAAGCTGTTCCATGATCTCCTCGAGTGACTCTTCCGCGCCGGCCCGACCGACATCCGGCTGGGCGCCGGCGCCCAAACCTTCGGTCGTCATGGTGCCCATCTGGATGCGGCGGCCGCATTTGGACTGAGCCAAGGCCTGGGCGTCGGTGTTGCAGACTATGAACTCCACGCCTTCCAGGCCCGCCTCGATCATGTTGTTGACGGCATTGCCGCCGGCGCCGCCTACGCCCAACACCGTGATGCGGGGGCGCAATTCCTTGGTCTCGGGGATTTTCAGGTTGATCGCCATGCTAGACACTCCTGGATGAGGGACCGGCCTAACGCCGACACGTCCCGATTGCTTCCGATCGCCTTGGCGGGCACCGCCAGAATTCCCAACCGATTCGCCTGATTCTTTTGTTGAATCATTAGAGCCACCTGCGGGTCAACCGCGATAACCAGTTCTCGCTCTTTTCTTTGGCCGGATTTATCGCGATGTCCGGATTCAAAAGTTCGGGCGGCATGGTGGCGCCCGCCATCATCAGGCCGATGGCCGTGGCATAGTCCGGTCCCGCCGACGCCGCGGCCAAGCCGGGAAAGGCCGCGGGGCGGCCGATGCGCACCTGCTTGTTGAGAATCCGGGCCGCGAGTTCCCTGGTACCCGCCAATTGGCAGGCGCCGCCGGTCAGCACGGCCCGCCGGCCCGCCGCCACATCGAAGCCGGAGGCTTTGAGACGGGTCTGCACCTCGCCGAATATCTCTTCCAGGCGCGCCTGGATGATTCGGGTAAGCATGGACCGGGGCAGGCGCAGCGCGGCATCGTCGCCATCCTCGCCCATCTGGGCGACCGAGATGACGTCGGCGCCGCCATCCATCTCCCCCATCGCCGCGCCATAAAGCGTCTTGATCCGCTCGGCGGCCGCCAAGGGCGCCGCCAGCATGCGGGCGATGTCGTGGGTGACGGCGAAACCGCCGACCGGCACGACATCGACATGGACCAGATGGCCTTCCAGGAACACGGCAATGGAAGTGGTGCCGCCCCCCATGTCGATCACCGTAGCGCCGATCTGTTTTTCATCCTCGGTCAGGATGGACAGGCCGCTGGCATAGGCGCCGAACAGATTGCCAACCACATTCAAATGGCAGCGCTCCACCGCCAGCTTGAGGTTCTGCAAGGGGCTGGGCTTGACCGCCACCGCATGCATGGCGACGCCAATGCGTTGGCAGAACATGCCCGACGGATTTTTCACGCCCCGCGCCTCGTCCACCACATAGGTGGTGGGGGCGGACTGGATGATCTCATGGCCGTCCAGCTTGGCGCGGGCCCGGCCGTCGGCCAAAAGGATGCGCAAGTGCTGATCGGAAACCAGCGCGCCCTCCAACGACATCATGCTGCGGCTGGTAACGCTGACGGGCTGGCCACAATTGACGCCGATCAGCACATTCTGGATGCGGGCATCGGCCATATTTTCCGCCGCCGCGACGCAGTCGCGGATGGTCTCCTCCGCCTGTTCCAGGCTGGTGACAGTGCCGGCCTTGAGGCCCGCCGATTCGCGCAAGGCGCTGCCCAGCACCTTCAGCGAGCCGGCTTCGGCCTGGCCGATGACGCAGACGATCTTGGAAGTGCCGACGTCCAGCGCCGACACAAGGCCGGTGCGGTAGGCGGGAATTTCATTGCTTACGCGCAAGCGAACCGTCTGGTTCATGTCTCATTTCCCCGTTTAGCATCCTTCTTCTCGCCATTCTTCAGAAGGAAAAAATAATGCGTAGGAGAACGCAGATCGATTTCGGTGACATCGCGCTCCAAGATGCCGCCGTCGATGATCAGATGTTCCAGCGCGTCCAGCTCTTTCTGCCAGCCGGTCTCGGGCAGCTGCACCACCACCCCGTCATCCAGGATCAGATTCCAGCGGCGCTGCGATTGGCGCGCGTAAGCGGCGATGCGGGCAGCGATGGCGCGATGAGTCGCCACCGCATCCACCAGATCGGCCGCGGCTTGGGGGGCGCCTGAGCCCACCAGCTTGGGCAGGCGGCGGAACTTGTCCACCTCATGGGTGGTGATGAGCTTGCCATTGCGCTCCACCACCCAGATTGGGGCCTCGCCATGCGCGTTGGCAGGCGCCTGCCACAGCGCAAAGGGGCGCTTTTCCACCAGGGTCACGAAGATCGCATCGGGATAGCGGCGATGAATTTCGGCCGAGGCAATCCATTCCAGATGCGCCAAGCGGTCGCGCGCCTGCCACACTTCGGCGCTGAAGATGGACTGGCCGGGCTTCATGCCCAACACTTCCAGCACTTGATTGTACGGGGTGCGCCGATTGCCCGTGATGTGGATTTCGGAAATTCCGAAACCGGCATCGGCTGTGATCGTGTCGATGGTGCGGTCCACCGCATGAATGCCGCGCCCGATCACGCCGCTGGCGAACAGGGCGCCCAGCAACACCAACACCGCCAACAGACCGCACATCGCCATCATCGGCCGGCGGGCGAAAAGCGACAGGTGATCCGACAGAGCGGCCAGCAATCCTGGGACCCTGCCGCGGCGGGCGCTGCCCGGTTGCACTGAGGGTAGGTCGCGGCCGCCACGGCTTAGAGGGCGCGCAGTTTGCGTGCGGCCGGGCTTACGGCTCGTGCGCTCCACACTTACCGATCGCATGACGCATCCTCCACGATCCAGCGGCACAGTTTGGCGTAAGACATGCCGGCCAGGGCAGCCTGCTCGGGCACCAGCGAAGTGGGCGTCATGCCCGGCTGGGTATTGGTCTCCAACAGAATCATCCGGTGCTTGGGCCCCGTATCGTCATAGCGGAAATCGGTGCGCGTGACTCCCCGGCAACCCAGCGCCTTGTGGGCCGCGACCGCCAGTTCCATCGCCTCTTGCGTGGCTTTTTGGGGGATTTGTGCCGGCAGGATGTGCTGGGAGCCGCCCGGCGCGTATTTGGCTTCATAATCGTAGAACTCGAAATCCGTGGTGATCTCGGTCACGCCCAGGGCCCTTTCTTTTCCAAAAAGGTTGGCGCCCATGACCGATACGGTCAATTCGCGCCCCGGTACGAACTCCTCCACCATCATCTCGCTGGACAAGGTCCAAGTGTCGCCGCCCAATTCGGCGGGCGGACGGTTGTCGCCCTTGCGGATGATATATATGCCGACGGAAGAGCCTTCATTCACTGGCTTGATGACATAGGGCGGTTCCATCAGATGCGTGCCCGCCACCTCATGCCGGTCCACCACAATGGATTTGACCACCGGCAGTCCGGCGGCGCGATACACATCCTTCGTCCGCTCCTTGTGCATGGCGAGTGCCGAGGCCAGCACGCCCGAATGGGTGTAGGGGATGCGCATCAGTTCCAGCAGG